>NZ_JBHYWP010000026.1:66647-75208 GCF_042751845.1 Streptomyces sp. NPDC059398
CGTCGCCCCCCCCCCGGTCTTCTCTCAGTAGGGCTGGGGGGGGGGGTTCCGGTGTGGGGGGCTGGGGTTGCTGGGGTGTACGGCGCTGGCCCCCGCCGCCCCCCCCCCACGGCGACGACGACGAACAGCAGCACAAGCGCACCGGCCATGATCCGGTTCCTGGTTTTCGGGTCCACGCCAACGAGGTTACTTGCCGGGCCCCAGCGGCCAGGCGGCGACCACCTCGTACCGTGGCTGCCGCCCGCTGCGTACGAGGGCCGTCTCCCGCACGGTCCACGGGCTGCTCACGAAGCCGGCCAGGGTCTGCGCGTACGGATCGAGCGCGGTCCGGCCGTCGCCGCGGGCCAGGGTGAGATGCGGCACGTACGGGTGCTCACGCTCCACCGGTACGCCCGCCCCCACCGCCGCCTCCTCCACCGACGCGGCCAGCCGCCCCACCGCGTCCACATCGCCGGCGGCGCCCGCCCACAGCGACCTGTCCCCGAACCTGCCGCCACCTGCGACGCGCAACGTGAAGGGCGCGTGGCCCTGGGCGGCCCGCGCCAGCCGGGGTGCCAGGGCGGGGACCAGACCGTCGTCCACCTCGCCCAGGAAGGCGAGCGTGAAGTGCCAGCCGGGCCGTTCGGTCCAACGCAGGCGACCGGCGCCGGGCAGCGCCTGTGCCCGGTCGACCAGCGCCCCGAGCTGACGGGCCGCGTCGGGCGGGGGCAGCAGTGCCACGAAAAGCCTCATGGGGGCAGTCTCCCGGGCGACGGGCCCGGCCCCGTTCGTTCGTGGCGTGTCCCGGGCAGCCCCTCCCGGTTTCGTCGCCGCCCCCGCCTGGCCGGTTCCCGGCGTGCCCCGGTTGCCGTGCGTATCGTTGTACCGCGCGACTGCCCGCACCCTGCGGCAGTGGGGAGGAGCGCCACGATGACCGTCGTCGACGACAGGATCGAGATGGCCGACACCAGCGACGAGCGCACTCTGGACTCCATGTTCGAGTGGCTTGAGCCGACCCCCGAGGGATTCAAGGTCGAGATCGTCGGGGGGAACATTTTCATGTCACCGCAGCGGGACACGCACTGGGACATCATCCTGGACATCGTCGAGCAGCTGCGCACCGTGTATCCGCGCCAGCGGGTGAAGTCCGATGTGCGCATCGACTTCCCCGGGCTGCTGAACGGCTTCGCCTCGGACGTCGTCGCTCTCGTGGAGGGGGCCGTCAAGGACGAGAAAGGGCACTGGCGTTACCAGGACATCGAGTTCGTCGCCGAGGTGATCTCCAAGAACACCGCCGCCAACGACTACGGCCCGAAGAAGACCACGTACGCCACCGCCGGCGTTCCCGTGTACGTCATCGCCGATCCGTACACCGGCAGGTGGCAACTGCACACGCTGCCGAAGGAGGACGAGTACCACGGCACCGTGACACTCGACTTCGGCTACCCCATCGACCTGACCGGCACAGCCGTCGGCCTCACCCTGGAGACCGCGGACTTCCCCCGGGACTGACGCGCCCGACGCGCCGGGAAGCCCGGCAACCGGTCCCGCCGGGCCGGGGGTGTGTGCCCCGGCCCGTGTGCGGGGCCGTCCGTGTTTCAGGCCGCCGTGGCGAGCTGTTCGCGCGGTACGAAGCCCACATGGCGGCGGCCGCGCCTGAGGTCGACCTCCAGGCGGAGGTTGGCCGCGCGGGCCAGCATCAGGCCGACGCCCAGCGCCGCCAGTGCGCAGACCAGGCCGCCCAGCATGAAGCTGACGCGGACGCCGTACGAGTCGGTGAGCCAGCCGAAGAGCGGGCCGCCCAGCGGGGTTCCGCCGGTGAAGACCATCATGAACAGGCTCATCACCCGGCCCCGCATCTCCGGTTCGGTGCCCATCTGCACCGAGGAGTTGGCGGTGACGTTGACCGTCAGGCCCAGGATGCCGATCACGGTGATCAGCGGGACGAACATCCAGATCGACGGGGACCAGGCGGTGATCATCTGGAGCGCGCCGAAGACGACCGCGGCTCCGACCAGGATGCGCAGCCGGGAGGTGCCGCGGCGGGCCGCGAGCAGGGCGCCGGCCAGGGAGCCGATGGCCATCAGGGTGTTGAAGAGGCCGTACATCCCGACGCCGCCGTGGAACGTGTTGTTGGCGAACGCGCTGAGCCAGATCGGGAAGTTGAAGCCGAACGTGCCCACGAAGCCGACCAGGACGATCGGCCAGATCAGATCAGGGTGCTTGGAGACGTAATTGAGGCCCTCGCGGAGCTGCCCCTTGCCGCGCGGGGTGCGCAGCGTCTGGTGGAGTTCGCTGCTGCGCATCAGCAGGAGCCCGGTGAGCGGGGCGAGGAAGGAGAGGCCGTTGGCGAGGAAGGCCCAGCCGGGGCCGACGGCCGCGGTGAGACCACTCGCGACGGCGGGGCCGATGAGCCGGGCGGACTGGAAGTTGGCCGAGTTGAGGCTGACGGCGTTGCGGACCTGGTCCGGGCCGACCATCTCGGAGACGAAGGACTGCCGGGTCGGGTTGTCGACGACGGTGACAAGACCGGTGAAGAAGGCGGTCAGATAGACGTGCCAGACCTGCACATGGCCGGTGAGGGTCATCGCGGCGAGGAAGAGACCGCCGACGCTCATCGCGCCCTGGGTGCAGAAGAGCAGCTTCCGCTTGGGGAAGCGGTCGGCTATGACTCCGCCGTACAGGCCGAAGAGCAGCATCGGCAGGAACTGCATGGCCGTGGTGATACCGACGGCGGCGGACGATCCCGTGATGCTCAGGACCAGCCAGTCCTGGGTGATACGCGCCATCCAGGTGCCGGTGTTGGACACGACGGCACCGCTGGCGAACAAGCGGTAATTACGGATCTTCAACGAGCTGAACATCGAAGTCCGGGTAGAAGTTTCTTGCGGTGCGGGGGCGGAGTCTGCTCCGGGTCCCGTACTCAACAGTGGTCGCCTCCTGGGCGTAGACAAGGTCACCGGGGTGACCGCTTACAGGGGTTACGGGGTCAGAGCTGGGCGAGTTTCTCCAGGACGGGGGCGGCAGCGCGCAGCTTCACCCAGTCGTCCTCGTTCAGCCCTTCGGCCAGCTCGGCCAGCCAGACATTGCGGCGGCGCCGGCTCTCCGCGAGCATCGCCTGCGCCTCCTCGGTCTGGCTGACGACCTTCTGTCTGCGGTCGTCCGGGTGCGGTTCCAGCCTGACCAGGCCCTTGGCCTCCAGGAGCGCCACGATGCGGGTCATCGAAGGCGGCTGCACATGCTCCTTGCGGGCCAGCTCACCGGGGGTGGCGGAGCCGCAGCGGGCGAGGGTCCCCAGCACCGACATCTCGGTCGGGCTCAGCGACTCGTCGACGCGCTGGTGCTTGAGCCGGCGGCTCAGTCGCATCACGGTGGAACGCAGTGAGTCGACGGCGGCAGCCTTGTCGGCGGGCGAAAGGTCAGGCATGTTCGTTAGCGTAACTCATTACCTATGCTAAAGACCAACCGAGTATGCCATCCGGTGAGCGAGATCACCCGTACGAGTGAGATGAGGCGCGAAAGTGACGCGCGGCGGCGCCCGGCCGCACGACGCTGTCGGTATGGGATCGACCGTGCTCAGCCTGCGCATAGACGGGGAGCTGCTCGCCCGGCTCCGGAACCACGCGGCCAAACGCGGAATGAGCGTCCAGGACTATGTGGTCCGGACGCTCATTCGCGACGACTTCGACGAACGGTTCCAGTCGGCCGTCGACGAGACGGAGAGGTTCTACGGGCGTACGTAGCCCGGACCTCCTACGTGAGGCCGAGCGCCGGCATCGCGTAGTAGAAGACGAAGACCGCCGACACGATGTACATCGCGGCCGGCACCTGGCGCCAGCGGCCGACGGCGATCCGCAGCACGGTGAAGGAGATGAAGCCGATCCCGATGCCGTTGGTGATCGAGTAGGTGAACGGCATCATCACCATCGCCAGGAACGCCGGGATCGCGATGGTGAAGTCCGACCAGTCGATGTCCCTGACCGAGCCCGCCAGGATCAGGAAGCCCACCGCGACCAGCGCCGGGGTGGCCGCCTGCGAGGGCACCATGGTCGCCACCGGGGTCAGGAACAGCGCCACCGTGAAGAGCAGGCCCGTCACGATGCTGGCGAGCCCGGTACGGGCGCCCTCGCCGACCCCCGCCGTGGACTCCACGAAGCAGGTGTTGGCGGACGACGAGGTCGCACCGCCCGCGGCGACCGCGACGCCGTCCACGAACAGCACCCGGTTGATGCCGGGGAAGGTGCCGTCCGGCTTCGTCAGCTTCGCCTCGTCGCCGACTCCGAGGATGGTGCCCATGGCGTCGAAGAACGACGAGAGCAGCACGGTGAAGACGAAGAGGATGCCGGTCAGCACACCGACCTTGTGGAATCCGCCGAACAGGCTGAACTGACCGACAAGCCCGAAGTCCGGCGACGCCACCGGGTTGCCCGGCCACTTCGGGGTGGTCAGGCCCCAGCTGGGGACCGTGGCCACGGCGTCGACGATCACCGCGGCGATCGTCATCGTGACGATGGAGATCAGGATCGCGCCGGAGACCTTGCGGACGATCAACGCCAGCGTCAGCAGCACACCGACCACGAAGATCAGCACCGGCCAGCCGTGCAGATGACCGTCGGAGCCGAGCTGGAGCGGGACGGTGGTGTGCGCGGTGTCCGGGACGCGGGAGACGAAGCCCGAGTCGACCAGGCCGATCAGCAGGATGAAGAAGCCGATCCCGATCGCGATGCCCTTGCGCAGACTGAGCGGTACGGCGTTCATCACGCGTTCCCGCAGCCCCGTGGCGACGAGGAGCATCACGACGATGCCCGCCAGGACGACCATCCCCATCGCGTCGGGCCAGGTCATCCGGGGCGCGAGCTGGAGCGCGACGACGGTGTTCACGCCGAGTCCGGCCGCCAGCGCGATCGGCACATTGCCGATGACGCCCATCAGCAGCGTGGAGAAGGCGGCGGTCAGCACGGTGGCGGTGACCAGCTGGCCGCCGTTGAGCTGGTGGCCGTTCATGTCGTGCGCGCTGCCCAGGATGATCGGGTTCAGCACGATGATGTAGGCCATCGCGAAGAAGGTCGCGAAGCCGCCGCGGATCTCCCGGGCGATGCTCGAACCGCGCTCGGTGATCTTGAAATAGCGGTCAAAGGCATTCTGCGGCCCGCCGGATGGCGATGGTGGAACAGCGTCGACCGGAGCGGTGGCCGAGGGAGACATGCGCGCGACCTCAAGTGTCATGTGTTGAGAAACGGCCATATTTGGACGTTTAAACGAAAGGAACGAGCCAATCGAAAGCCGTTTCAGTATGAATACATAAGGCGAAGATCGCTATCTCCGCGCGTAGAGCCTTGGGCCACCTGGCCCGGCACCGGCTCCGGTTCCCCCGCATAGACTGTCGGTCATGGCGAAGTGGACACCAGTACATGAGGCACCCGAGCCCCTGGAGGGGCCCGTTGTCGCCACCATCACCGGCGGCACGGTCATCTGGTTCGTCCTCTTCCTGGTGCAGCTGCCGTTCTACGGCTGGTTCGACGACCACGGACATCTGTGGTGGCTCTGGACCTGCGCGGCCGGCGGCGCGCTCGGGCTCGTCGGGGTCTGGTACGTACGGGGGCGCGACGCCGCCATCAAGCGCGCGGCGGGCCGGACGGCGGACAGCGCGGACCATGCGGACCATGCGGACACTGGCGGGGCCGGCGAGGGCCAGGGCCGGGACGGCGCGTAGCCGGCCCGCTACAGCCCCGCCCGCCACAGTCCCGCCCGCCGCCCCCTACAGCTCCGGTCGGGGTCCGTACGGCCACAGGACGAGCCGCGTCCTGTCCGCCCTCCTCCCGAAGGCTGATCTTCCGGTATCTCACCGGGTAAACGTGTGGTTCTGGCCTTAACGTCGGATCCATGACGCAAGGGCCGTATATCGACGCGGGGGCCGAACTCGACCCCGTCCACCCCGTCGAGCTGCCGCATCCGGCCCGCGCGACCGGGCTGACCACCGCCGAAGTGGCCGAACGCGTGGCCAGGGGCGAGGTCAACGATGTGCCCGTACGGTCCAGCCGCTCCACCGCCGACATCGTGCGGGCCAACGTCTTCACCCGGTTCAACGCGATCATCGGTGTGCTCTGGGTGATCATGCTGTTCGTCGCACCGATCCAGGACAGCCTCTTCGGCTTCGTGATCATCGCCAACACCGGTATCGGCATCATCCAGGAGCGCCGCGCCAAGAAGACACTCGACAGCCTCGCGGTGGTCGGCGAGGCCAAACCGACCGTGCGGCGGGACGGGACCGCCGGGGAGATCTCCACTTCCGATCTGGTCCTCGGCGACCTCATCGAACTGGGCCCCGGCGACAAGGTCGTCGTGGACGGCGAGACCGTCGAGGCCGAGGGACTGGAGATCGACGAGTCACTGCTGACCGGCGAGGCCGACCCCGTGCACAAGAAGCCCGGCGACGCGATGATGTCGGGCAGTTTCGTCGTCGCGGGCGGCGGGGCGTTCACAGCCACCCGGGTCGGCCGGGAGGCGTACGCTGCACAGCTCGCCGACGAGGCGTCCCGCTTCACGCTCGTCCACTCCGAGCTGCGCAGCGGTATCTCCACCATCCTCAAGTACGTGACCTGGATGATGGTCCCGACCGCCGCCGGGCTCATCGTCAGCCAGCTGGTGCACGAGCGGCACGACCTCAAGGACTCCATCGCCCGGACCGTCGGCGGTATCACCCCGATGATCCCCGAGGGGCTCGTCCTGCTCACCTCCATCGCCTTCGCCATCGGCGTCATCCGGCTCGGCCGCAAGCAGTGCCTCGTCCAGGAACTCCCGGCCATCGAGGGGCTGGCCCGGGTCGACGTGGTCTGCCTGGACAAGACCGGGACGCTCACCGAGGGCGGGATGAACGTCACGGAGCTGCGGACGCTGGACAGGCCGGGTGGGTCGGACGGGTCGGACGGGTCGGACGGTTCCGATGGGCCGGGCGGTGCGGACGAGACGTATGTACGGCGGGTGCTCGGGGCCTTCGGCGCGTCCGACCCGCGCCCCAACGCCAGCCTCCAGGCGATCGTCGACGCCTACCCGGACACCTCGGGCTGGCGCTGCACCCGGGCGCTCCCCTTCTCGTCGGCCCGCAAGTACAGCGGCGCCGCCTTCAGCGAGGGGGACGGCGAGTCGTCGGCCTGGCTGCTCGGGGCGCCCGACGTACTGCTGCCCGAGGGGGACCCGGCGCTCCAGGAGGTCGGCCGGCTCAACGAGGAGGGGCTGCGGGTGCTGCTCCTGGCACGGGCCGAGGGCAGCCTGGACGGCGCGGACAGCGGTCCGGGGGACGGCGACAGCGGCACCCACACCGGAACCGGAACCGGCAGCGACGGCGACGGCGACGGCCCGGACCAGGACCCTGACCCCGAGACGGTGGTGGCCGGGGCGCATCCCACCGCGCTGGTGGTGCTCGAACAGCGGCTGCGCCCCGAAGCGGCCGACACACTGGCCTACTTCGCCGACCAGAACGTCGCCGCCAAGGTGATCTCCGGTGACAACGCGGTCTCGGTGGGAGCGGTGGCAGCGAAGCTGGGTCTGGACGGGGCCACGGACACCGTGGACGCCCGGCAGCTCCCCACCGAGCAGGAGGCGATGGCGGATTCGCTCGACTCCCACTCGGTCTTCGGCCGGGTATCGCCCCAGCAGAAGCGCGACATGGTGGCGGCGCTCCAGTCGCGCGGCCACACGGTCGCGATGACCGGCGACGGCGTCAACGACGTACTGGCCCTGAAGGACGCCGACATCGGTGTGAGCATGGGCTCGGGCTCGGAGGCGACCCGGGCGGTCGCGCAGATCGTGCTGCTCAACAACAGCTTCGCGACGCTGCCATCGGTGGTGGCGGAGGGCCGCCGTGTCATCGGGAACGTGACGCGGGTGGCGACGCTCTTCCTGGTCAAGACGGTCTACTCGGTGCTGCTCGCCATCCTGGTGTCCTGTTTCCAGATCGAGTACCCGTTCCTGCCACGGCACTTGACCATGCTCTCCACGCTGACGATCGGCATCCCGGCGTTCTTCCTGGCCCTGGCCCCGAACAAGGAACGCGCGAAGCCGCACTTCGTACGGCGGGTGCTTCGGTACTCGATCCCGTGCGGCACCATCGCCGCCGTCGCGACCTTCGTGGCGTATCTGATCGCCCGGCACTACTACGTGGGGGCCGGCTCCCTGGACGCCGAGACGAGCGTGGCGACCCTGACGCTCTTCCTGGTCTCGATGTGGGTCCTGGCCATCATCGCCCGCCCGTACACCTGGTGGCGGGTCTGCCTGGTACTGGCGATGGCGGGCGCGTTCCTGCTGGTCATGGTGGTCCCGGCGCTCCAGCACTTCTTCGCGCTGAAGCTGGTGGGGGCGGCGATGCCCTGGATGGGCGTGGGCATCGCGGCGGTCGCGTCGCTGGGGGTCGAGCTGGTCTGGCGGTGGGTGGACCGCCACCACCCGGGCTGAGCCACCCGGGACTGAGCCACCCGGGCTGGGCCGGGGGTGTCGGCGGAAGTCCGGGCCGCCCGCAGAGCCGGCGCGGCGGCGGGGGGCCCCGCCGCGGCCGGCCGCCCCCCCCCCCCCCCCCCCGACCAGGT
>NZ_JBHYWP010000027.1:0-2468 GCF_042751845.1 Streptomyces sp. NPDC059398
GGGCGCGGGGGGGCGCGCGCCGCGGGGGCCCCGCGCGCGGCGGGCGCCCTGGGGGTGGGGCGGGGGCGGGGCGGGCGCGCGCCCCCCCCCGGGCCGGGCTGGATGCACATCATCTCGGTGCGGCAGTCGACGTTGGCGCGGTCGATCGCCGTGTTGATACGGGTGAAGCCCTCCAGCACCACGATCCCGGGGCCGTCCGCGGATGTACCGGCGGTGTCGGCCGCCACGAACCGTTCCAGGACCTCGGCGATCCTCACCTCCCGCGAACGGCGCGTGTGGATCTCCGTCTCGATGTCGCGGAGTATCGAGTGGAGCGCCAGTGAGGGGGGAGTGGGAAGCAGGGTTCCCATGTCGTCCGGGTCCGGGTGCAGGAGCCCCAGGTCGATGAGGCAGGGAGCCGCGTCCGCGGCCGCGCGCTCGATGCGGCGCTGCTTCAGGGCTTCCGCGTAAATCCGGCTGCCCGTCTCGCACAGCTCCTCCACACCATGTGTGTGCTGTGGCTCGGGTTCCGTCACCTGCTTCCCCTCTCCGGACTCCGGATCTTGACGGTAGCCCGGCGGAAGAGGCGTCGCACCCCCCTCATCAAGCTGCACAGCAGCAAGTTGAGGGTGTTCCTGTCATCGCGGGCCCACCAGAATCGTTGCCTGTGGTGGATGTACCGGTGCGGCGCGGAGAGCTGCGGGACGGCCCGTATGTGCGGAGGCAGAGTTCAGCTTCCCTGCTCCAGAATGCCGGACTGCGCGATCAGATAGCCGAGTTGGGCCCTGCTGTTGCTGCCGAGCGCCGAGCTGAGCTTCGCTATGTGCGCACGACAGGTGCGGACGTTCATTCCGAGCCGGCGGGCGATGGCCTCGTCGACGTGTCCCTCCACGAGCAGTTGCGCGATGGACAGCCGTACACCGGATATCCCTTCGGGGTTGGGGTGGTACGGGATCTGGTCCTGGAGCGGTACACCGCGTCTCCAGAACTGCTCGAAGACCTTGACGAGGTACTCGACCATCCCCGGGTGGCGCAGTTCCAGGGCGATCTGGCGGTCATCGGTGGCCGGGATGAACGCCACGGTGTGGTCGAAGATCATCAAGCGCTCTATGAGCTCTTCGAGTGTGCGGATCTCCACCTTCCCGTCGGCGACGAGCTCCACGTACGCGAGAGTGCCGCGGCTGTGCCTGACCGTGTGCTGGTACAGCGTGCGCATGCTGATGCCACGGTCGAGCAGGGGCCTGCCGCGCTCCAGTGCCTGAGTGAGTTCGTGCTCGCTGCGGGCGCCCCCCGGCTGGATCGTCAGCACCTCCGTCTCACACGCGGCGGTCGCCAGATCGAGAGCGGCGTTGATCCTTCCGAACCCCTCCAGCACCGTGATGGCGTGGGTGGGCGGCGGGTTCTGCGCGCTGATGGTCATGAACGGCTCGAAAGTGTCTGTCAGTTCCACCGAGCGGCGTCTGCGGTCCCGGATCTCCCGTTCGATCGGGTGGAGACGCTGTGTGAGCGCGGCCGACGGCGGGACCGGGCGGAGCCAGCCCGCATCGTCGGGGTCGGGGTGGAGCAGCGCGAACTCCAGTAGACACGGGGCGGGGCCCACCTCACTGCGCGGGATCTTGCCGAGGCTCAGTGCGCTGGCGTAAAGCCGCGCACCCTCGTCGCAAAGTTCGGTAATGGAGTGAGGATGTGTCATGTTTGCGTAGCTTGTGGTCAATTCTCCACCCCCCAGGAACATGAATGTGCAGGAACATGATGCATCGTCCCTGTGGCGTTGACGTGCCTGAATGAGCCATCGTCTAGGAACGCGGGGGAGAGGAACACATCAAGTGAGGACGAAGCCCACTATGAAGAAGAAAATGCTTCGCTCGGTGCTTGCGGCAGTCTTCTCCGCAGCTGTGCTTTTCGGCGCAGTCAGTGCTGCAGATCTTGGGTGGGGCAGTGCGCAGGCCGCCGCCGCTCCTTCGGATCTCGGCTGGGGAAGTGTGCACGCTGCGGCTCCGCTCGACCTGGGCTGGGGCGTGGCACCGGCGACTACCGGCTCGGCAAGCGCATGACCGTCCCACCGGACGACAGAGTGTTCCAGCGCGAGATGGCCGTCGCCTACCGCTCCGGGTGGCATTTCATCGACCTCGTCACGGCGATTCCGCACCGTGGTGACTCGTTGATGGTCACCCTGTTCGGTGAGCCGATCCTCGTCGTACGCGAGGACGGCGGCGACGACGGTGACGTCCGCGCCTACCGCTGCCTGCGCAAGCCCCGCGGCGCCCCACAGCCTGTTCGCTGTGCCATCCGTTACGGCATGGTGTTCGTCAACCTCGACCGGCGTGACCACCAGTTGTTCGACGCCGAGCCGACCACAGCTATCCCCCGCAGTGCCTGACGCGATTCCCCCGTCGTAACAGATCGCTCAGGTGCTTCCCCCACACAGCGGGGGGGGCGCGGGCGCTCGGAGGGGGGGGCGGGGGGGGGTGGGGGGGGGCGCGCGGCGA
>NZ_JBHYWP010000027.1:2478-28482 GCF_042751845.1 Streptomyces sp. NPDC059398
TCTTACTCCCCATATCTGGTCCCCCCACCACCCCCCCCCCCCCACCTCACTACCCCGCGCCCCCGCCGCTGTGCTGTGCGCGTCTCGACGGGAGAGGGACGGGCCGGCGGGAAGGGTGGTCCTCCCGCCGGTCAGGCGCGGCCCATCGCCCGTTCGACGCTGATCTCGATCAGGACCCGGTCCGGGTTCTCGGACGGGGTGCGCCCGTAGCGCTCCGCGTAACGCCGTACCGCGTCGGCCACGGCCTCCGGCTCCGTACGGATCTTCGCGCGCCCCTCCAGCGTCGCCCAGCGCCCCGGTGCCACCTGGCAGACCGCGACCCGGGCGCCCTCGGGGCCCGCGGCCAGGACATGGGCGACCTTCCGCGACTTCCCGTTGGCGATCACCCGGGCGATCCCGGCCTCCGGCTCCCAGGTCACACCGACCGGCACCAGATGCGGCGAACCGTCCGGGCGCGGGGTCGCCAACGTGCAGCGATGGAACTCGCGCCAGAAGCTGAGATAGGGCGGATCCGGATTCCGTGGGTCAATGGCCATGGGCGCGAACCTACCCGGCGCCCCGCCCCCGGCCGCGGCCGAGATCCTGCTCACCCTGGGGCGTCGGCCCTGTCCAACGCACCTTGAGTGGAATAGACTCAACTTTATGCACGTTGCCCCAGGCATGGTGCCCCGGGGCCGGTGATTGGATGGGGGTACCGAGCCACTACAGGGACGGACCCGCCCCGCGAGGAGGAGAGCGCACACGTGGACGCCGAGCTGACCAACAAGAGCCGGGACGCGATCACCGCGGCGAACAGCCGCGCCGTGTCCGCAGGCAATCCCGATCTGACCGCCGCCCATCTGCTGCTCGCCCTGCTGGAGGGGCAGGACAACGAGAACGTCGTCGACCTGCTGGCCGCCGTCGACGCGGACCAGGCGGTCATCAGGTCCGGCGCCGAGCGGCTGCTCGGCGGGCTGCCCACGGTGACCGGGTCGACGGTCGCACCCCCGCAGCCCGACCGTGAGGTGCTCGCCGTCATCGCGGACGCCTCGCAGCGGGCCAAGGAGCTGGGCGACGAATACCTCTCGACGGAGCATCTGCTCATCGGGATCGCCGCGAAGGGCGGCCAGGCGGGCGAACTGCTGACACAGCAGGGCGCGAGCGTCAGGAAATTGCTGGAAGCGTTCGAGACGAGCAGGGGAGGACGCCGGGTGACCACACCCGACCCGGAGGGTCAGTACAAGGCGCTGGAGAAGTTCGGTACGGACTTCACGGCCGCGGCACGTGAGGGCAGGCTCGACCCGGTCATCGGGCGGGACCACGAGATCCGCCGGGTGGTCCAGGTGCTCTCCCGGCGCACCAAGAACAACCCGGTGCTCATCGGTGAGCCGGGCGTCGGCAAGACGGCCGTCGTCGAGGGGCTCGCCCAGCGCATCGTCAAGGGCGATGTGCCGGAGAGCCTCCGGAACAAGCGGCTGATCGCGCTCGACCTGGGCGCCATGGTCGCGGGCGCCAAGTACCGCGGCGAGTTCGAGGAGCGGCTGAAGTCCGTCCTGGCCGAGATCAAGGAGAGCGACGGCCAGGTCATCACCTTCATCGACGAGCTGCACACCGTCGTCGGCGCGGGCGCGGGCGGCGAGGGCGCCATGGACGCGGGCAACATGCTCAAGCCCATGCTGGCCCGCGGTGAGCTGCGTATGGTCGGCGCGACGACCCTGGACGAGTACCGCGAGCACATCGAGAAGGACGCGGCCCTGGAGCGGCGCTTCCAGCAGGTGCTGGTCGCCGAGCCGTCCGTCGAGGACACCATCGCGATCCTGCGCGGGCTCAAGGGCCGTTACGAGGCCCACCACAAGGTCCAGATCGCGGACGCGGCGCTGGTCGCCGCCGCCACGCTCTCCGACCGCTACATCACCTCCCGTTTCCTGCCCGACAAGGCCATCGACCTGGTGGACGAGGCCGCGTCCCGGCTGCGTATGGAGATCGACTCCTCCCCGGTCGAGATCGACGAGCTGCAGCGCTCGGTCGACCGGCTGCGGATGGAGGAGCTGGCGCTCAAGAACGAGTCGGACGCCGCGTCCAAGCAGCGCCTGGAGAAGCTCCGCCGCGACCTCGCCGACCGCGAGGAGGAGCTGCGCGGGCTCACCGCGCGCTGGGAGAAGGAGAAGGAGGGCCTCAACCGGGTCGGTGAGCTGAAGGAGCGCGTCGACGAACTCCGCGGCCAGGCCGAGCGCGCCCAGCGCGACGGCGACTTCGACACCGCGTCCAAGCTGCTGTACGGGCAGATTCCCGGCCTGGAGCAGGAGCTGGAGGAGGCCACCGAGGCCGAGCAGGAGGCGGCCAGGGACACCATGGTCAAGGAGGAGGTCGGCTCCGACGACATCGCCGATGTGGTCGGCTCCTGGACCGGCATCCCGGCCGGCCGCCTGCTGGAGGGCGAGACGCAGAAGCTGCTGCGCATGGAGGACGAGCTGGGCCGGCGCCTGATCGGCCAGACCGAGGCGGTGCGGGCCGTCTCCGACGCCGTACGCCGCACCCGGGCCGGTATCGCGGACCCCGACCGGCCCACCGGCTCGTTCCTCTTCCTCGGCCCGACCGGCGTCGGCAAGACCGAGCTGGCCAAGGCGCTCGCGGACTTCCTCTTCGACGACGAGCGGGCCATGGTCCGCATCGACATGAGCGAGTACGGCGAGAAGCACTCGGTGGCCCGGCTGGTCGGCGCCCCGCCCGGCTATGTCGGGTACGAGGAGGGCGGCCAGCTCACCGAGGCGGTGCGCAGGCGCCCGTACAGCGTGGTGCTGCTCGACGAGGTGGAGAAGGCCCACCCCGAGGTCTTCGACGTGCTGCTCCAGGTCCTCGACGACGGCCGCCTCACCGACGGCCAGGGCCGCACGGTGGACTTCCGCAACACCATCCTGGTCCTGACGTCGAACCTGGGCAGCCAGTACCTGGTCGACCCGCTGACCAAGCCCGAGGAGAAGAAGAAGCAGGTCCTCGATGTCGTACGGGCCTCCTTCAAGCCCGAGTTCCTGAACCGCCTCGACGACCTGGTGGTCTTCTCGGCGCTCTCGGCGGACGAGCTGGCGCACATCGCGGGCCTCCAGATCGACGCCCTGGCGAAGCGCCTCGCCGACCGGCGGCTGGAGCTGGACGTCACCCCCGAGGCGCTGGCCTGGCTGGCCGCCGAGGGCAACGACCCGGCGTACGGCGCCCGGCCGCTGCGCCGGCTGATCCAGACGGCGATCGGCGACCGGCTCGCCAAGGAGATCCTCGCGGGCGAGGTCACCGACGGCGACACGGTCCGGGTGGAGCGGGTCGGCGACGAGCTGATCGTGGGGCGCGCGGAGACCCCGGCCGAGCGGGCCGGCTGAGCCCCGGCGGGGCGTCGGCCGCCGGGCAGGACTCCGTGCCCGGGACGGATACCGGCCGACAGGGCGGGGCGGGGTTGCCATGCCCCGCCCGCCATAGGAGAGGATGGCGGAACTCGTACGAAGGGCAATTCAAAGATGACCATCGACCCGTCCTCCATTCCGAACTTCGGGGGCCAGCCCGATCCGCAGGATTCAGGACCGGCGGGCCCCGTCGTTCCCGACCAGGATCTGGTCAAGCAGCTCCTTGAGCAGATGGAGCTGAAGTACGTCGTGGACGACGAGGGTGACCTCGCCGCGCCGTGGGAGGAATTCCGTACGTACTTCATGTTCCGCGGCGAGGACGACCAGCAGGTCTTCTCCGTGCGGACGTTCTACGACCGCCCGCACGGCATCGAGGAGAAGTCCCAGCTCCTTGAGCTGATCGACGACTGGAACCGCCGCACGCTGTGGCCCAAGGTCTACACGCACACCCACGACGACGGCAGCGTCCGGCTCATCGGTGAGGCGCAGATGCTCATCGGGACCGGTGTGGCCCTTGAGCACTTCGTGTCGTCCACGGTCAGCTGGGTCCGCGCCTCGATCGAGTTCGACAAGTGGCTCGTCGACCAGCTCGGACTTGAGCAGGACCTGGAGTCCGGCAAGGGCGACGACGAGCCGGGCGGCGACGCCTGAACCGGCCGTAGTCCGTCAGTACGGAGCCCGGTCCGGGCCGTGATCACCTCGATCACGGGCCTGGGCCGGGCTTCTGCTGTCAACGGGGGCCGGTGACGCGGCTCCCGGGCCGACTGGAGCCGTCAGCACCAGCTGCGGGGGAGGCATGCCTGCAAGGTGTGGAAGGGCTCCGACCTGGAACAGTGGGAGTGCGAAGTCACCAGTGGCGGCCGGGTGCGGTACCTGGTCAGCGCGGAGACTTCCACGGTGATTCTCGTGTACGCCTCTCCGCGTCATCCGAAGGACACCGAGTGACCACGGGTCGCCTGTGGGGCTGGGGCGGGCAGGGCCGGCCCCACAGGCCGGCAGCTGGTCTTCTGCGCCCTGTCACAGGGCGCAGGCCGCTTGAGGCGGGCCGCGGCCTCCTCCAGTACGCTCTCGCGCTTGCAGAACGCGAAGGCGCGCGCATCGAAGGCCGGACGGTCCCCCTTGAAATCAGATCGTGATCTGAGTAAGCTCTGATTATGTCTACCGTGCGTCTGGAAGCAGAACCGGAATCCGTCTCCTTCACCGATCTCTCCCGCAATCCCAAAGGTGTCGCCGCCAGAGCTGCTGCCCTGGGACGGCTTCGGGTCACTCATCGGGACGCGCCGGACATGGTGCTGACCACGGCTGTACGCGCGGAGGGTGCGGAGGAGAACCTGACCACCGCTTCGCGGCTCTTCCTCGCACTGATGAAGCAGGACGACGGTGCCAGGGCGCTCCTCCTCGCACTGCCCGAGGTGTTCCCCTGGGCGCGACACCTGAACGCGGAAGAGGTTCGGGCTTTCACTGTCGAGCTTCTTGAAGCGCTGTCGGACGCCGCAGAACTGGGGGCGGGAGAGGCTGTGCACCGCGCGATCGTCTCCTGGCGCGCCACGGCACGCATCAATGCCGACCCCGAGCAGCTCACGGAGTCGCTGCGTCCGCTCGACGGTGATGACCTCGGCCAGGTCGAGGTGCGTGGGTGAGTCCGAAGAAAGGAGACCGAGTGAGCGTTCCGCCCCTCAACGGGTGGAACGTCGTCTTCGGGACCACAGAGGCGGTGACGGGCTGGGAGGAACTATGTCGTGTGGCCCTGCCGAGCGCGCACCGCTGCCTGGACGCTCTCCGAGGTGACCCCCTGACCCGGTCCAACTGGAATCGCCAGCATCAGTTGCGCGGCAGGCATGCCACCAAAGTGTGGAAGGGCTCCGACCTGGACCAGTGGGAGTACGAGGTCACCAGCGGTGGTCGAGTGCGCTACCTGGTCAGCGCGGAGACTTCCACCGTGATCCTCGTGTACGCCTCCCCGCGACATCCCAAAGACACCGAGTGAACCGTGATCGCTTCGGGAGCGGGGCTTGAGCAGGTCCCGCACCCCGAAGCGAACCGGCGGCGTTCTTTTCGCGCCCCCCTGTCAGACTGTCAATCGCTTGAGGCGGGTAACCGCCTCTTCCAATACACCCTTCCGCTTGCAGAACGTGAAGCGCACCTGGCTGCGGCCCGGCTCGGGGTCGTCGTAGAACACTGAGCTCGGCACCGCCACCACACCGCAGCGCTCCGGCAGCGCCCGGCAGAACGCCAGCGCGTCCTTCTCCCCGAACGGTGCGACGTCCGTCGTGATGAAGTACGTGCCCTGCGGCTCGTACACGGTGAATCCGGCGGACCGCAGCCCCGCGTCGAGCAGGTCGCGCTTGCGCCGCATGTCGGTCCGCAGGGTGGTGAAGTAGCTGTCCGGGAGCCGCAGGGCCTCGGCGACGGCGTACTGGAAGGGGCCCGCGCTCACATAGGTCAGATACTGCTTCGCCGTGCGCACCGCCGCGACCAGGGCGGGGGAGCCGGTGACCCAGCCGACCTTCCATCCCGTGAACGAGAACGTCTTGCCGGCGGAGGAGATGGAGACCGTGCGCTCGCGCATGCCGGGGAGGGCCGCGATGGGGTGGTGGGCGCCGTCGAAGACCAGGTGCTCGTAGACCTCGTCGGTGACCACGAGCAGGTCGCGTTCGCGGGCCAGTTCCGCGATGGCCGTCAGCTCGTCGGGGCTCAGCACCATGCCGGTGGGGTTGTGCGGGGAGTTGAGGAGCAGCAGCCGGGTGCGTGGGGTGACGGCGTCCCGCAGTGCGTCGAGGTCGGGGCGGAAGTCCGGCGCGCGCAGCGTCAGGGGTACGCGGACGGCGCCCGCCATGGCGATGCAGGCGGAGTACGAGTCGTAGAACGGCTCGAACGCGATGACCTCGTCGCCCGGTTCCAGCAGGGCCAGCATCGCGGCGGCGATGGCCTCGGTGGCCCCCGCGGTGACCAGGACCTCCGTATCGGGGTCGAGGCCGATGCCGTAGAAACGGTGCTGGTGGTCGGCGACGGCCGAGCGGAGCTCGGGGATGCCCGGACCCGGCGGGTACTGGTTGCCCCTGCCTTCGCGCAGCGCACGGACCGCCGCCTCGCGGACCTCCTCGGGGCCGTCGGTGTCCGGGAATCCCTGCCCCAGGTTGATCGCGCCGGTGGCGGTGGCCAGCGCGGACATCTCCGCGAAGATGGTCGTGCCGAGGCCGTCGAGCCGGCGGTTGAGCAGCGGCCGTCCGCCTGCGTGTCCCGTGGAGCTTCCCGTAGTGGTCATGGCGGCCAGCCTGCGCCGAACCTCTGGACTTCCTCAACTCCTGCTTGAGCCCGCGCGTACCGGGGATGGGTCTGTCACACGAGAAGCCCGGCAGCCGAAGCGGGGACCGACGGGGGGTCCCGTTCCGCCGGACGGAGGAGAGGTGAGGGCCATGGGCGTTTTCATCTTGGCAGTGGTGTTGATCGTGGTGTTCGCGCTGGTGTCCGCGGACCGGAAGCGGGGCGGCGGGCGCAAGGGCCGGGCCCGCCGTTCATCCGCGGCGGGCGGCACGGCGGGGGGCGGCAGCTGGTGGGCCGCGGACAACGGATGGGGCGGCGGCTCGGGGCACCATCACTCCGGTGGCCACTCCGGTGGACACCACTCCTGCGGCGGCGGCCACTCGTCGTGCGGCGGGGGCTCTTCGTGCGGTGGTGGTTCGTCGTGCGGGGGTGGCGGCGGCTGCGGCGGCGGCTCCAGCTGACCCGAGTCCGTGCTCCAGGGGCGCCGGCGGGGGTCAATCCGCGGGGGGCGCCTTCGGGTTGGGCGCGTGGATTCGGTTGCGGTCCGACCCGTACTTGCTGACCTTCTTGTCGGGCTCTTGTCGGGCTCCGGACCGGCCTCTGAACCGCTCCATGAACTACCCCCTGTGACCCAGCTCTCAGCTGTTCGCGGCCCGGCACCACACCGTCCGGCCGGCCCCACCACTCACCTCACGGCACACCCCGTATCCCCCTCACCGTCAGTTTGTTGAACGTATGAACAGCGGAGCCCCCGGGGGGATGGAAACCCCGCCAAGTTGGGTAAAAGCGCTGTGAGCGTCGCGTACTTCGTGATTCCCTCCAGGTGAGAAGAAGCAGCCCTCGGACCTGAGACCTGACCGTGGCCCATGCCGGCGTCTCTTTCCCTGACACCTGCTCCGGGGAGAACCCCGTCCATCTGCCGATTGTGTGTTTGCGGAGCCCACCCATGCTCACGACCCTCAGTACTGCCTACACCGACACCCGTGCCGCCGATCTGGCCTGGGCGCTGGGCCGCGAACCGCTGCCCGCGCTCGCGGTCCTCGATCTCCAACTCGGCGGCGCCAGAATCCAGATGAGGCTTCTCGGCGCCTCCCACCAGGTGCTTCTGGAGGAGGAGGGCGGCACCTGCTCCGAGACCGTCGCCTGCATCCCGGGAAGCAGCACCCCCTTACCGCTCGGCGTCGCGGAACGCGTCGGTGACTGGGGGTACGAGTTCGCGGCCTGCGTCGAGACGCTCTCGGAATGCTCATTCGCGGGCCGCGCACAGGAGTTGCTCGCGCTGGTCGCCGACCACCCGAACGCTATCGCCGGTACGTTTCCCGGCTCTCCGCACGCCTTCACCGCGATGCTCGCGCAGCGGAGCGAGGGGCAGGTGCACTGGCGCACCTGGCACGCGTACCCGCAGGAGGGGCAACTCGTGGTCACCCGCACGCGCGTGGGGGTGCGTATCCCCGTCGAAGCCTGATTGCACCCTTGTGGGTGACGAGTTGTGTGCGTTCCGTAACGTAGCGTTCGTCGCATGATCGACCAGTCCGCGCCCCCCGAAACCCAGGACGCGCGGCTCTCCGTACGCCCGAGGACCGGCAGGCTCCTGGTGCTCGCCACGGTCTTCGTCTGTGCCGCCTGCGGACTGGTCTACGAGCTCGAACTCGTCGCGCTCGCCTCCTACTTGATCGGCGACTCGGTCACCCAGGCGTCCGTCGTGCTCTCCGTGATGGTCTTCGCGATGGGGATCGGCTCGCTCCTCGCCAAACGGCTGCGGGTCCGCGCCACTGTGGGGTTCGGCCTGGTCGAAGCGGCCCTGGCACTGGTCGGCGGCGGCTCGGCGCTCGTGCTGTACGCGTCGTTCGCCTGGGCGGGCGGCGGCGGTTCGCGGTATGCGCTGGTCGGGTTCTCGCTGGCGATCGGGGTGCTGATGGGCGCCGAGATCCCGTTGCTGATGACGCTGATCCAGCGGGTGTCGGGACAGGACGCGGGCGGCGCGGTGGCAGACCTCTTCGCGGCCGACTACGTGGGGGCGCTGGTCGGCGGCCTCGCCTTTCCGTTCCTGCTGCTGCCCCTCCTCGGCCAGCTCACCGGGGCGCTGCTCACCGGCACGGTCAACGCGGTGGTCGGCGGGGCACTGGTGCTGTGGCTCTTCCGGCGCGATCTGACGACGCGGGGCCGGTGGTGGCTGATCCTGGTGAATGTGCTGGTGCTCGCCGTGCTGGCCACGGCGACAGCCCTGGTCGGCGACTTCGAACTGGCGGCACGGCGCGCGGTGTACGGGGCGCAGGTGCGGGTCGCCGAGCAGACCCGGGTCCAGGAGATCGTCCTGACCCGCTCCGCGCACGGCACCCTGGATCTCTTCCTGGACGGCAGGCTCCGGGTCGACGGCGCGGACGAGCGGCAGTACCACCGGGCGCTGGTCGACCCGGCGATGCGCGGCCCGCACCGGAACGTACTGATCCTGGGCGGTGGCGACGGTCTCGCGGCCCGTGAGGTGCTGCGCCGCCGGGATGTGGCGTCGGTGACGCTGGTCGAGCTGGACCCCGGTGTCGAACGGCTGGCCCGCACCGATCCCGGGCTCTCGGCGCTCAACGGGCACGCGTACCGCGATCCGCGGCTGCGGGTGGTCACGGGTGACGCCTTCAACTGGCTGCGGTCCCCGCGGCCGCGGTACGACGTGGTGGTCACGGATCTTCCCGACCCGGGGATCACCGCGAGCACCAAGCTCTACTCGCAGGAGTTCTACGGTCTGGTGTCGCGGGTGCTGGCCCCGGGCGGCCGGCTGGCCGTCCACGCGGGTCCGGTCGGCACCCGTCCGGACAGTTTCTGGACGGTCGACGCGACGGTGCGGGCGGCCGGGCTGCGGGCGGTCCCGTACCGGGCGTCGGGCCGTGGCGTGGGGTTCGCGGCGGGTCCCGACCGGGCGAAGGGCGCGGGCAAGGCCCCCAGCGACTGGGGCTTCGTCCTGGCGGCCCGCCGGGACCCGAAGCTGGGCCGCTCGGTGTCGGGCGCCTGGTCGCGTGTGCCGGACCGTCCGCCGGATGTGCCGCCGTCGACGCTGGTGCACCCGCGCTATGGCGGGTGAACGGCGTGGGTGGGGGTGGAGGGTGCGATGGGCGCGGGTGGGCGCGGATGTGGACGGGTGTGGGTGTGGGTGGGCGCGGATGTGGGCGGGTGTGGGTGTGGGTTGTCCTGTCCTGCGGGCGTCTCGGTCGGGGCGGGCCGCACCGGCGCGGCCCGAAAGGCAGACGCGTCGGCCGTGGCTGAGTAGGCTCGGCTTCCATGGAGCATGAGGTGTTCGTTCCGGTTCCGGCAGAGTCCGTCCGACGGGTCCTGGCGGACCCCGCCCGTGTGGCCCGCTGTGTACCGGGGCTCCAACAGGACGCGGACCGTTCAGACCCCGGGAGCGGCCGTCTCGCGGGCCGGCTCAGGGTCCGGATCGACGGGCACACGATCACCTTCCGCGGCACCGTGCGCCTCGTGGAGCGGAACGGCGGCTACGAGGTCGACGGCGAGGGCACGGAGGCGCGCGGCCCGGGATCGGTGAAACTCTCGCTGAAGCTGAGCCTCGCGGATGCGGGTGGCGGCGCTGCGGCCGGTGCGGATGGCGCCGGTGGGGGTGCAAGCGGTGGCGGTGGTACTGGGGGTGGTGCCGCGGCCGACGGTGGTGCGGGCGCGGATGCGGGCACCACGCTGCGGTGTACGGGAACGGCTCGGGCGGCCGATGGCCGTCTGGCGCAGCTTCCCCCTGATGCGGTGCTCGCGGCGGCCCGCCGCCTGCTGGACCGGTTCGGCGACCGCGTACGGGCGGAGGCACAGGCGGATGCCTCGGCCGGGGCCCGAACGGACACCTCGGCCGGGGCGCGGAACGATGATTCCGGGTCGGGCCGTCCGGAGGCCGGTGATTCCGCGAGCGGTGATTCCGGGTCGGGTGATTCCGGGGCCGGCGATTCCCGTTCCAGCGACCCCGGGTCCAGCGACTCGGAGCGCGGCCGTCCGGAGGCCGGTGATTCCGGGTCCGGCGACTCCCGGCCCAGCGACGCCGGGCCCAGCGATTCCGGCACCAGCGATTCCGGCACCGAGGAGCCGGGCTCCGTCGAAGAGTCGGGCTCCGGCGAATCCCGGAGCGGCGGTACCGAGGACGAGGGCGGGGGGTCCGTGTTCGAGGCGGAGGTGCCGCCGCCGTCGCTCGACCCGGCGGCCGACGCGGACTTCGCCGGGGACGGCCCGCCCGTGGAGGCCGCGCACGCCCGCCGCACGATGATCGGCCGCAGCGCGGAGGAGGTCGACCACGCTCCGCCCCGCGGCCGCTACGCCCCGGTGCCCGCTCCTTCGTCGGGCACGGCGGGGGTGACCCTGCGCTGGGCGGCCCCGGCGGCGGCGCTGGCCCTGGCATCGGCGGTCGTCGTGAGCCGGGCCCTGCGGCGCCGGCGCTGAACCGCGCAACCGATCGGCCCCGGTCCCGTTAGGGTCGGAGCGTGAGTAGCGAAGAGGTCCGGCTCGCCGCCGGCGACGTCGAGTTGACCGTGAGCCCCGAGAACGGGTGCCGTATCCGCAGCCTCCGTATCGGCTCCACCGAACTGCTGCGGCAGGGAGCCAAGTTCGGCTGCTTCCCCATGGTGCCCTGGTGCGGCCGTACCGGGTACGGCCGGTTCAGCACCGGCGGCACCCCGCATGAGCTGCCGCTGAACTCCCCGCCGCACGCCATCCACGGGACCGGGCGCAACACCGCCTGGCGGCCCGCCAGGCCCGGCAGCGGCGACGGACCCGGTGTGGCGGCGTTCACCTACGATCTGGCCGACCCCTGGCCGTACACCGGCCGGGTCACCCAGAGATTCGAGCTGACCGAGTCCTCTCTGACCCTCACGCTCGGGGTGGAGACCTATGACGACTCGTTCCCCGCGCAGGCCGGCTGGCACCCCTGGTTCAACCGGAATCTGGGCGCCGGCGGCGACGCACAGCTCGGCTTCGAGCCCGCCTGGCAGGAGGAGCGCGGCGACGACCATCTGCCCACGGGCAAGCGGATCGATCCCCTCCCCGGCCCCTGGGACGACTGCTTCGGGATGCCGGACGGTGTGGACGTCACCGTCACCTGGCCCGAGCAGCTGGAGCTGACGGTGCGCAGCCGCGACGAATGGGTCGTGATCTACGACGAGCAGCCGGAGGCGGTCTGTGTCGAGCCCCAGTCGGGGCCGCCGAACGGTCTGAACACGCTGCCCCGGCTGGTGACGCCCATCGACCCGCTGGAGATCGAGACCACCTGGAGCTGGCGTCGGCTCTGATGCCTGAGCCATCGGCGCCGTGGCCCGGGGCCACCGGTCGGCGGGCCACGAGCGCCCCCGACCCGAGCCGGGGGCGCCCGCTCGCGGGCCACTGCGAGGAAGCTCCGGGCCACCGCGAGGAAGCCCCGGGCCATCGCAATTAAGCTCGGGGGCATGACTGACGTACGCGCTGATCTGCTCCAGCACATCAAGGACAAGGCCGTGGTGCACGGCAGGGTGACGCTCTCCTCGGGGATCGAAGCCGACTGGTACATCGATCTGCGCCGGATCACCCTGGACGGCGTGGCCGCGCCGCTGGTCGGCCAGGTGATGCTGGATCTGACCGATGGGCTGGACTTCGACGCGGTCGGCGGGCTGACGCTGGGCGCCGACCCGATCGCGGACGCCATGCTGCACGCCTCCGCCGCACGCGGAAAGACGCTGGACGCCTTCGTCGTACGCAAGGCCGCCAAGACGCACGGGATGCAGCGCCGCATCGAGGGCCCGGACATCAAGGGCCGCCGTGTCCTGGTGGTCGAGGACACCACCACTACGGGCGGATCTCCGATGACCGCCGTGGAGGCGGTGCGCGAGGCCGGGGGTGAGGTGGTGGCGGTCGCCACGATCGTCGACCGCGACACGGGCGCCGCCGAGGTCATCGCCGAGGCCGGGGTGCCGTATATCTCCGCATACAACCAGGGCGACCTCGGGCTGTGACGGGCTGAGCGCGGAGCGTGGTTTCACGTGAAACCACACCCCGTCGCCCGGGTCAAGGCACCACGCCAGGTGGACCCGCGCCAGGAGTCTGGAAGGATGGGGGCGACGATGACGTCGCCCCCAGGTCAGGGACCAGTTACGCACACCCGCACATCCCAAGGAGCGGACAGATGCCCATCGCAACCCCCGAGGTCTACAACGAGATGCTCGACCGGGCGAAGGCAGGCAAGTTCGCCTACCCGGCCATCAACGTGACCTCGACCCAGACCTTGCACGCGGCGCTGCGCGGCTTCGCCGAGGCCGAGAGCGACGGCATCATCCAGATCTCCACCGGTGGTGCGGAGTTCCTGGGCGGCCAGTACTCGAAGGACATGGTCTCGGGAGCGGTCGCCCTGGCCGAGTTCGCGCACATCGTCGGCGAGAAGTACCCGGTCACGGTCGCCCTGCACACGGACCACTGCCCCAAGGACAAGCTCGACGGCTATGTCCGCCCGCTGATCGAGGTCTCCCGCAAGCGGGTCGAGGCCGGCCGCAACCCGCTCTTCCAGTCGCATATGTGGGACGGTTCCGCCGAGACCCTCGCCGACAACCTGGCCATCGGCCAGGAGCTGCTGGCGCAGGCTGCCGCCGCCAAGATCATTCTTGAGGTCGAGATCACCCCGACCGGCGGTGAGGAGGACGGCGTCAGCCACGAGATCAACGACTCGCTGTACACGACGGTCGACGACGCGCTGCGTACCGCCGAGGCGCTCGGTCTTGGTGAGAAGGGCCGCTATCTGCTGGCCGCCTCCTTCGGCAACGTGCACGGTGTCTACAAGCCGGGCAATGTCGTCCTCCGTCCCGAGCTGCTGAAGGACCTGCAGGAGGGCGTCTCCGCCAAGTACGGCAAGGCCGCCGGCAGCCAGCCCTTCGACTTCGTCTTCCACGGCGGCTCCGGATCCTCCGCTGAGGAGATCGCCACCGCGCTGGAGAACGGCGTCGTGAAGATGAACCTGGACACGGACACCCAGTACGCCTTCACGCGTCCCGTGGTGGACCACGTCTTCCGCAACTACGACGGTGTTCTGAAGGTCGACGGCGAGGTCGGCTCCAAGAAGACCTACGACCCCCGCACCTGGGGCAAGGCTGCCGAGGCCGGGATGGCGAAGCGCGTCACCGAGGCCTGCGCGAACCTGCGCTCCACGGGCACCCGCATCAAGTAGTACGTCCGTCATGCCGGGCCCGGTATCCCGCCCAGGGGTGCCGGGCCCGTGTCATACCGCAGCGGACCCGGAACCCGGCACCCGGAGACCGGAGCCGAGGACCTATGGCCCGGGCCCCGGAGACCAGCGAGAGGGCGGCGCCCATGGAGCACGAGAACGGGAACGGGCACGAGCACGGATACCGGCGCGAGCACGGATACCAGCACGAGCGCGGGTACGACTTCGACACGGCCGTCGACCGGCGCGGTTCCTGGAGCGTCCAGTGGGACGGAGTCGCGGACCGGTTCGGGGTGGACGAGCTGCTGCCCTTCACCATCTCGGACATGGACTTCCGCTGCCCGCCCGAAGTCCTCTCGGCCCTCCACGAGCGGATCGACCACGGGGTATTCGGCTACACCGACTGGCGGCTCGGGGAGTTCCTGGACGCGATACGCCACTGGTACACGACCCGCTTCGACACCCCGGTCGACACCGGACGGGTCGTGTACGGGCCCTCCGTGCTCAACCAGCTCTCGCAGCTGCTGCGGATGTGGACGGACGAGGGCGACGGCGTGGTGGTCCACACCCCCACCTACGACGGCTTCACCAAGGCCGTCACCGGCCTGCGCAGGGAGCTGCGGGGGTGCCCGGTGGACGACGACGCGGAGCTGGAACGGCAGCTCGCCCGGCCGGACAGCAAGGTCCTGCTGCTCTGCTCGCCGCACAACCCCACCGGCCGGGTGTGGACCCATGAGGAACTGACCCGGTTCGCGGCACTCGCCGAGCGGTACGGCACGGCGGTGATCTGCGACGAGATCCACGCCGACTTCGTGCACGAGGGGCACCGGCATCTGCCCTGGACCCGGTACGGGAGGGGGCGCTGGGCGCTCATCACCTCCGGCAGCAAGGCGTTCAACTTCCCGGCGCTGACCGGCTCGTACGGCATGATCGGCGACCCGGACGACCGGGCGGAGTACCTGCGCCGGATGGAGACGGCCGAGGGGCTGGCCTCGCCCGCGGTGCTCGCGCTGACGGCGCACATCGCGGCCTACCGGCACGGGGCGGAGTGGCTGGACGCGGTGCGCGCGTACACCGCGGCGAATCTGTCGATGCTCGCCGAGCGGCTGAACACCGCCTTTCCCGAGCTGCGCTGGACACCACCGCAGGCCGGATATCTCGCCTGGATCGATCTGCGCCCGCTGGGTATCGACAGCGCGGCGCTCCAGCGGCAGCTGATCGAGGTGGAGAAGGTGGCGATCATGCCGGGCACGGTCTACCGCGCCGAGGGCTTTGTCCGGCTCAATGTGGGCTGTCCCCGGGGGAAGGCGGAGGCGGGCGCGGACGCCCTCGTCCGCGCGGTCCAGGCCGTCCGGCCGGAGGCGCGGCCGTAGTCCCGGCCGTCCCAGGCCGCTTGCGCCCGTATCACGGACGGGTCCGGGGTCCCGGTGCTGCCGGGTCCTGCCTCCTCTGGCAGCTGTATCCGCCGGGGCCAGGCAGACTGGCACCCATGTCCATTCACGAGAATCTGCTCGGGGGCCCTCCCGAGACCCGTCTGCCCGACGACCCCGAACCCCGCGAGCTCCTCGCGGGCGGCACCGCCCCCGCCGATGTCGCGGCGAAGTACCCGACCTCCTCACTCGCCTGGGCGCAGCTCGCCGACGACGCCTTCGAGCACGGGCGGGTCGTCGAGTCGTACGCCTACGCCCGGACCGGCTACCACCGCGGGCTGGACTCGCTGCGCCGGGCCGGCTGGAAGGGGCACGGCCCCGTGCCGTGGGACCACGAGCCGAACCGCGGTTTCCTGCGGGCCCTGCACGCCCTGGCCCGCGCCGCGCAGTCGATCGGTGAGGACGAGGAGTACGAGCGCTGCACGGTCTTCCTGCGCGACTCCTCGCCGGCCGCAGCGGACACGCTGGGCTGACCCGGCAGCACCCCAGGGGCGCTCACCGGAGCGTCCCCCGCAGCGCCGGCCTGGCGTATGGCCCGCCGGGCCGGGCGAGGGCCGGACACACACCGGACGCCTGCGTCCACCGTGTCCGGCCCTTGCTTGTCTTGCCGTGCACCAGGTTCCGCGTTGATGATGAAGGTGGGGACCGGGGCCCACCTGTCTACGGAAGGGGCGGACCGCTACCTGGAGCACCACCGAGGAGACAGCGATGTCTACGCCTTCGCACGACCCGGCCCCGAATCTGGACTTCGCGGGGACCACCCCGTACGAGGACTACGTCCAGGCGGATGTCCTCACCCACCTCCAGCATCTGCGCTCCGACGATCCGGGCGAGATGGTCTTCCTGGTGACCACGCAGGTGATGGAGTTGTGGTTCACCGTGATCGTCCATGAGTGGGAGACCGCCGGGGCCGCCCTGCGCGGCGACGATCTGCCGGTCGCCCTCGCGGCCCTGAAGCGCTCGACGTACGAACTGCGGTCGCTCAATGAGTCCTGGCAGCCGCTGGCCCAGCTCACCCCCGCGCAGTTCAACGCGTACCGCGGCGCGCTCGGTGAGGGCTCGGGTTTTCAGTCCGCGATGTACCGCAGGCTGGAGTTCCTCCTTGGCGACAAGTCCGCTTCGATGCTGGTCCCGCACCGCGGTGCGCCGCGCGTCCACGCCGAGCTGGAGAAGGCGCTCCAGGAGCCGAGCCTGTACGACGAGGCCCTGCGGTTCCTCGCCCGGCAGGGGCAGCCGGTGCCCGACTCCGTGCTCCGGCGCGATCTGACCGCGAAGTACGAGCCGTCGCCCGAGGTCGAGGCGGTCTGGACGGCGGTGTACTCGGGGGAGCAGGACTCCCCGCTGGTCCGGCTCGGTGAGGCGCTGACCGATGTCGGCGAGCTGGTGTGGCGCTGGCGCAACGACCATCTGGTGGCAACCCGCAGGGCGATGGGGTCGAAGACCGGTACGGGAGGTTCGGCCGGGGTCGCCTGGCTGGAGAAGCGCGCCACGAAGAACGTGTTCCCCGAGCTGTGGACGGCGCGCAGCCATGTCTGACACGCCCATTCCCGAACCTCTGCCCACTACCGAAGCGCTGCCCACTCCCGGCCCGCTGCCCGCTCCTGGACCTCAGCACGCTCCGGAGCCCCTTCCCGGACCGGAATCCCTGCCCGCACCGGGCCCGCAGGCGGCCCCGTCGCCCCGATCACCGAGGATCTGCCGATGAAGCCCGCACCGGTGCAGTCCGCTCCCGATCTGTCCGCCCTGGCCCGCCGGGCTGCCGAGCTCGATGCCGCCGACGGACTGGCCCCGCTCCGGGAGCTGTTCACCCTCGACCCCGGCACGGTCTACCTCGACGGGAACTCCCTCGGCGCCCTGCCCCGGCACGTGCCCGCACGGATGCAGCAGGTCATCACCCACGAGTGGGGCGCCCTGGGCATTCGCTCCTGGGAGGAGTCCGGCTGGTGGACCGCGCCGGAGCGCGTCGGTGACCGGATCGCGCCGCTCGTCGGTGCGGCGCCCGGCACGGTGGTGGTCGGCGATTCGACAAGCGTCAACGTCTTCAAGGCACTTGTGGCCGCCGTCCGGTCGGCCGGAGAGGACCGCGACGAGATCCTGGTCGACGCCACGACCTTCCCGACGGACGGCTACATCGCCGGTTCCGCGGCCCGGATGACCGGCCGGCGGATCGTCCCGTACACGCCGGGCGATCCGGTCGGTCCGCGTACCGCCGCCGTCCTGGTCAACCATGTCGACTACCGCACCGGGCGGCTGCACGACCTGCCGGCCGTGACGGCCGCCGTGCACGCGGCGGGCGCGAGGGCCGTCTGGGACCTCTGCCACAGCGCGGGCGCGCTGCCGGTCGGACTCGAAGCCCACCGGGTCGACTTCGCGGTCGGCTGCACCTACAAGTACCTGAACGGCGGCCCCGGTTCGCCCGCCTTCCTGTATGTACGCCCCGACCTCCAGGCGTCCTTCGACTCACCGCTGCCGGGCTGGACCTCGCATGCCGACCCGTTCGGCATGGAGCCCGGATACACCCCGGCGGACGGCGCCCCGCGCGGCCGGGTCGGCACCCCCGACATCCTGTCGATGCTGGCCCTGGAGTCGGCGCTCGACGTCTGGGAAGGGGTGACGGTCGAGGCGGTCCGCGCCAAGTCGCTCGCCCTGACGGACTTCTTCCTGGAGTGCGTCAGCCTCGAATCGGTGACACCGGTCGCCCCCGAACAGCGGGGCAGCCAGGCGTCGCTGAGGTGCGAGAACGCCGGGGCGGTCATGAAGGAGCTGATCGCCCGCGGAATCGTCGGGGACTTCCGGCCGCCGGACATCCTCCGCTTCGGGTTCACCCCGCTCTACGTCGGTTTCGGCGATGCGCTGCGGGCCGCACGCGTTCTGGGGGAGGTACTGGCCTGATAGCGTCCCGGCTGGTCAGGGCAGCCCGGCCCGGACAGAGAGCCGGACAGCACGACAGGGCAGCCCGGCCCCGGACAGAGAGCCGGACAGCACGACAGGGCAGCCCGGCCCCGGACAGAGAGCCGGACAGCACGACAGGGCAGCCCGGCCCCGGACAGAGAGAGGTGGGAGCCGTATGCCGGACGACGCAGAGGCCGATGCGGTCCTCGCGCACCCCGCCGTCGCCCCCGACGCCACCGCCGCGTACGGCGACCACCCCGACCAGATCGTGGACTTCTACGCCCCGCACGGCGGTGGCGGGCCGGTCCCGCTCGTCGTCGTGCTGCACGGCGGTTCCTGGCGGCAGCGGGTCGACCGGCAGTACCTCTCGCCGTTCGCGGCTCTCCTGGCCCGCCGGGGTTTCGCGGTCGCCAGTGTCGAGTACCGGCGGGGCGGCGCCGGCCCGGTGAGCGCCGGCCGGTGGCCCGAAACGCTCGACGACATCGCCGCCGCCCTGGACGCGCTGCCGGAGCTCGTACCGTGCGCGCTTCCCCGCGCCGACCTGCGGCGGACCGTCCTCACCGGGCACTCGGCCGGCGGCCACCTCGCCCTGTGGGCGGCGGCCCGGCACGTACTGCCGCCGGAGGCACCCTGGCACCGGCCGACGCCGCCCATCCGGGGAGTGGTCGCGCTGGCACCGCTCGCGGACTTGCGCCTCGCCCGTGAACTGGGGGTCTGCGAGGGCGCGGTGGAACAGTTCCTGGCGTCGGCCGACACCGCGGCGGCGGGCTCGGCGGCTGTGGGTTCGGCGCCGGCGGAGACCCCGGCCGCGGTCCGTACGCAGTGGGCCGACCCGGCCGCGCTGCTCCCCACCGGCATCGCGACCACGGTGGTCCAGGGCCGGGAGGACGCCACCGTCCCGCCGCAGATCGCCGACGCGTTCGCGGACGCGGCGGCCAAGGAGGGCGAGCTGGTCGGTGTGACGCTGCTCGACGGCGTCGGACACTTCGCCCCGGTCGACCCGGCGGCCGACGCCTGCGCGGTGGTCGTCGCGGAGATCGAGCAACTGGCCTGGTGAGCCCGGCCCGACCGGGTGAGTCCGCGCCCCGGTGGTACGCGGGTCCGCACCCTTCCAGTACGTGAATCCGCACTCCGGTGGTACGTGAGTCCGCGCCCCGGCAGTACGCGGGTCTGCCCCCCGTACGCGAGTCCGCACCCCCCTCAGTACGCGAGTTCGCACCCCCCAGTAGTACCTGAGAGGGATCCCGCAGGTTCCGCATCAGTACGGACGACCGGGACCACCCCGCCGCCTACCGTGGTGCCTGTGACCGATACACAGACACGGAGCCCCGAGATCCGGCTGGCCGAAGGGGTCCTGGCGGGCCTGCGCCAGGACCTCTTCCACGACGCCTTCGCCTACCGCCCGCTCCGCCCGATGCGTACGGACGGACCGCTGACCCGGCGGCTGCCCGGCCGGATACGGGACCGGGCCGCATGGACCCCGCACGCGGTGGTGCTGGGCCTCGCCCTCATCACTCTGCTGCTGCCGGCCCATGGCACCACCGACTTCGACGGCCTGCTGTCCTTCCTGACCGGCCTCATCTCGGCCGGAACGGTCGTGATGACGCTGCTCAGGCCGGTCGGCGCCTGGTGGGCGTCGGTGGTGGCCGTGCCCGTGGTCAGCCTGCTCGACCGCGGCTCCGGGTCCTGGCCCTGGTCCGACAGCGCCTTCCTCGCGCACCTCGTGGTGCTGACGGTGGTCGCGGCCAGGACCAGGCCGCGGACCGCCGCCTGGATGTGGGCGGGCACCGCCCTGTACGGGTTCCTCGGGGGGACGGTCATAGGGGTGGTGGGGCAGGCCGGCATGGTCGGCTCCAACACGGCGATGATGCTGTTCCTCTCCGCGGTCACACTGCTCATCACGACGGTGGTCCAGGTCCGCCGGGAGGCCGACCGCGAGGTCACCGCTCAGCAGACGGTCACCGCCATCGAACGCGACCGGCGCACGCTCCTGGAGGAGCGCACCACCATCGCCCGTGAACTGCACGACGTCGTCGCCCACCACATGTCGGTGGTCGCCATCCAGGCCGAGGCCGCCCCGTACCGGGTGACCGATCCGCCGCCCGAGCTGACCAGGTCGTTCGAGGTGATCAGGGAGAACGCGGTGGCGGCCCTGACGGAGCTGCGCCGGGTGCTCGGTGTCGTACGGGCCGAGGACTACGAGGCCCCGGACGCCCCGCAGCCCACCCTCGCCGAACTCGACGTGCTGCTCACCAATGTCCGGGAGGCGGGCCTGGCCGTGGAGAAGACCGTGACCGGCGCGGTGCGTGAACTCCCGCAGGGCGTCGAGCTGTCGGCGTACCGCATCATCCAGGAGGCGCTGAGCAACGTCCTGCGCCACGCGCCGGGCTCACACGCCCGGGTGGAGGTCAGCTACGTCCTGGGCGGGCTCGGTCTGCGCGTGGTCAACGGCCCGCCGCGGGGCCTGGTCAAGCCTTCCCCCGGCGCCGGGCACGGCATCACCGGGATGCGGGAGCGGGTCACGATGCTGAACGGCGAGATCACCACCGACGGTACGGAGGACGGCGGTTACGAGATCACCGCGTTCATCCCGGTGCGGCGTTCCACGGAGGAGCCCGTATGAGCGCCGTCCCGGCCATCAGGGTGCTGGTCGTCGACGACCAGATGATGGTGCGTGAGGGGTTCTCGGTCCTGCTCAACGCGATGCCGGGCATCGAGGTGATCGGCGAGGCCGTCAACGGTGTCGAGGCGGTGGCCCAGGTGGCCGCACTGCGCCCGGACGTCGTCCTGATGGACATCCGGATGCCCGAGCTGAACGGCATCGAGGCGACCCGCGAGATCGTCGCGGCCGACGAGTCGGCGAAGGTGCTGGTCCTGACGACGTTCGATCTGGACGAGTACGTCTACCAGGCGCTGCGCGCGGGGGCCTCGGGGTTCCTGCTGAAGGACGCGTCGGCGCGCCAACTGGCCGATGGTGTACGGGTGGTGGCGGCCGGTGAGGCGCTGCTCGCGCCCACGATCACCAAGCGGCTGATCGTGGAGTTCTCCCGGCTGTCGGACAACCCGAGGCAGCCGTCGCTGGTCCGGGCCGAGGAGCTGACGGAGCGCGAGAGCGAGGTGCTCGTCCTGATCGCGCAGGGCCTGTCGAACGCGGAGATCGCCTCCCGGCTGATCGTCGCCGAGTCCACCATCAAGACACATGTGAGCCGGATCCTGGTGAAACTGGGCCTCCGGGACCGGACTCAGGCGGCGGTCTACGCGTACGAGACGGGGCTGGTCAGGCCGGGGTAGCGGTCACTCGGACGGGTGATCGTTCGCGGGTTCGGGCCTGGTCCGGCCGGTGCTCGGTGACACTGGTGCTCGCACAGAAGGGGGGCGGCCATGGCAGAGCGCATGTCTCAGATGACGGTCGAGGAATTCGAGAAGATCGCCCGGTTTGCCGCAGTCGAGTCCGATGCTGCTGTGTTCGAACTCATCAACGGACGGATCGGAGACCGTGGAGTGCCGGACGGGGACCACAACGAGATCTGGATGTGGTTGCAGGGCATCTGCATGCGGCACCGGCCCGAACTGGGGCTCTACGGCGGTGACCAGGGTCTGAAGGTCGAGTCGTACCGTGACGGCAGGGCGCGTTCGGACGGTTGTCTCGCCCCGCGGGGCAACTTCGTCGGCCAGAGTGAGTGGGCGGACCCGGACGGCGTTCTGATGGTCGTCGAGATCACGTCGTACGACCGTGTCACCGACCGCCGCGACCGCAAGGAGAAACCCCGCGCCTACGCCGACGCCGGGATTCCGGTCTATCTGCTGGTCGATCGTGAGGCCGGTGCCGCCACGGTGTTCAGTGCGCCGGACCCGGAAGGCGGCGGCTACCGCGACAGCCACACCGTGAAGTTCGGCGAAGTGCTCATGCTCCCCGACCCGGTGGGCATCGAACTCGACACCGAGGTGCTCCAGAACTACGTGCGCTGACCCTCCGCGCACCGCCCACCGCGTCGCGGACTGGGGGCGTGCGTCGGTCGCCCCCGCGCTATCCCGCGCTGCGCGGTGGCATCCGCTGGGTGATCCGGTCGAACAGATCGGTCAGCGGCGCGCTGACCTCCCGGCCGAATACGGTCAGCCCATAGGTCACCTGCGGTGGTGCCGTCGGCTCGACCTCGCGCCAGACCAGGCCGTCCTGGACCAGTGCGCGCAGGGTCTGCGCGAGCATCTTCTCGCTGATGCCCTGGATGCTCTCGCGCAGCTCGTAGAACCGGAGATCGTGGCTCCGCAAGGAGATCAGCACCCAGATGCCCCACCTGCTGGTCACATGGTCGACCACATCGCGTGCGGGGCAGTCGGTGTGAAACACGTCATACCGTGCCGCAGTCCCGGCCCCGCTGTCCTGCGCGCCTTCCGTCATGTCATGAACTTACCTCAAGGTATGTCCTTACCAAAAGTTAGCTCGCGCTCCTAACGTGCGGAGCGACAGAGGACATCCGAACGAGGAGCTGAACATGATTACTGTGACCGGGGCCACCGGGAACATCGGCCGGCCGTTGACGCAGGCGCTCGCCGAGGCGGGCCGGCAGGTGACGGCGGTGTCACGGCATACGGCGGCGGTGCCGGACGGCGTCCGCCACATGGTGGCTGACCTGTCCGATCCGGTCGGCCTCAAGCCCGCGCTGGACGGGGCGGAGGCGTTGTTCCTGCTGCTCTCCGGCGATCTGCACGCCACCGGAGCGGACCCCGCGGACATCATCGGCCAGGCCGCGGACAGCGGCGTCCGCCGGATCGTCCTGCTCTCCACCCAGGGCGTGGTGACCAGACCCTTCGGTGCCACGCGGATCGCGATGCGCGCACTGGAGGACACGCTGCGGGGGTCCGGCCTGGAGTGGGCCATCCTGCGGCCGGGCGGCTTCGCCTCCAACGCCCTGTGGTGGGCCGAGTCGGTCCGTACACAGCAGGTCGTCGCCGCGCCCTTCGGTGACATCGGGGTGCCGGTCGTCGACCCGGCGGACATCGCCGATGTCGCGGCGGCCTGCCTGCTGGACGACCGGCACACCGGGGGTGTGTACGAGCTGACCGGCCCGGAAGTGATCACTCCGCGCCAGCAGGCGGAGGCGATCGCGGCCGCGCTGGGCTCGCCGGTGAGGTTCCATGAACTCACCCGGGACGAGGCCAGGGCCGCCATGGCCCGGAACATGCCGGCGGAGCTGGCCGACGACACCCTGGACATCCTCGGCTCCCCGAGCCCGGCCGAGCTGCGCGTCAGCCCGGACGTCGAGCGGGTCACCGGCCGCGCCCCGCGCACCTTCGCCGACTGGGCCGCCCGCCATGCCGCCGCGTTCCGGTGAGGGCGGCTTGGTGGTGAGGGCCGCATTGCTGCTGAGAACCTGCTGGCGGTGAGGACCCCTGCTGCTGAGGGCCGCCTGTCGGTGAGGGCCGCTTGCTGCTGGGGCCCCTCCGGCCGCCCCCTCCGCAGCCACCGCCCCTCCGCAGTCACCGCCCCCTCCCGCCGGAGCAGCACCCGGCGGGAGGGGCCATCACGCCGCGACCGCGGGCAGGGTCAGCCCCCACACCCCCGCCCGTACCATCCAGGTCCGGGTCCGCACCGGGCCGCCCACCAGGCCGTCCCTGTGGTAGCGGAAATCCGCCCCGGACACCGTCACGGCAAGGGCCTCGGCCGTCAGCCGGTCGCCCGACGGGAGTTCGACGGCCACCTCGGCCTTCCCCGCGCCGCCCCGCGACGAGACCCGGACCCCCGTCACCGGCCGGTCCAGATCGGCCAGCAGGACCCCGTCCGCCTCCACCCGCAGCCGCTGCACCCGGGGCGCCTCCGGGGCGGGGGCCGGGCCGACGAGGCTCCGTACGAGCGAGCGGCAGGCGCCCCACACCGAGTGCGGCCCCGCACCGTCCGCGCCCGGCGGCCCGGAGCGCGGGGCCCCCGCCGGGATGCGCAGATCGCCCAGCACCACCGCGTCGCTGTCGTCCACCAGCAGATCCAGCCAGCGCACCACGCCGTCGAGCACCGACCGCGCCGCGGCCACCGCCCCCACCGGGACCCCCAGCGACCGCGCCAGCTCCAGCGCGGGCGCCGGGCCCACCGGCACCAGGGAGAGGGCGCCGCGCGTCCGGTCGCGCTCGCGGTGCAGCAGGGTCACCGCCCGGAGCAGCGCCCGGTCGTCGCCGACCACCACGAGGTGGCGGTGGCCGCGCCGGGCGAGCGCCCGCGCGAACTCGTCCGGTCCATCGGGCAGGCAGATCTTGGCGTGCGCCCCGGCGCACAGCACGTCCTTCGCGATCCGTACGGACTCACCGTCCGCACGGCGGGCGACCGGGTCGATGACCACCAGCAGCTGATGCTCGGTGCTCGCTGCGGGATCTGGAGCCGACACCTCGGTCCTTCCTCGGGTAGCATCTTTGTGCAAGAGCCCCTTGCGCTATTGCGCCAGGGGCTTCGTCTATTCCGGGGCAGCCGGTTCGACGGTTCAGGTATCGGCGTACGCCAGACGTGCGCCCCCTGACCTTGGACATGCCCCGCCCGGAAGGGGTGTACGCCTGTGCCCGCACTTGTGCTGCTCGGTGCTCAGTGGGGTGACGAGGGCAAGGGAAAGGCCACCGACCTCCTCGGTGGATCCGTGGATTACGTGGTGCGCTACCAGGGCGGCAACAACGCCGGCCACACGGTCGTCGTCGGCGACCAGAAGTACGCGCTCCACCTCCTCCCTTCCGGAATCCTCTCACCGGAGTGCACTCCGGTGATCGGCAACGGAGTCGTCGTCGACCCAGCGGTCCTGCTCTCCGAGCTGAGCGGGCTGAACGACCGCGGCGTGGACACGTCCAAGCTGCTGGTCAGCGGTAACGCGCACCTGATCACGCCGTATCACACCACCGTCGACAAGGTGACGGAACGGTTCCTCGGCAAGCGGAGGATCGGCACCACGGGCCGGGGCATCGGCCCGGCCTACGCCGACAAGATCAACCGCGTCGGTATCCGGGTCCAGGACCTCTACGACGAGTCGATCCTGGAGCAGAAGGTCGAGGCCGCGCTCGACGGCAAGAACCAGATCCTCGCCAAGCTCTACAACCGGCGCGCGATCGAGGCCGGCCAGATCGTCGAGGAACTGCTCGGCTACGGCGAGCAGATGCGCCCGTACGTCGCGGACACCGCGCTCGTCCTGAACAAGGCGCTGGACGAGGACAAGGTCGTCCTCATGGAGGGCGGCCAGGGCACCCTGCTGGACGTCGACCACGGCACGTACCCCTTCGTCACCTCGTCCAACCCGACCGCGGGCGGCGCCTGCACCGGTACCGGCGTCGGCCCGACGAAGATCACCCGGGTCATCGGCATCCTCAAGGCGTACACGACCCGGGTGGGCGCGGGACCGTTCCCGACCGAGCTCTTCGACGAGGACGGCGACAAGCTGCGCTCGATCGGTCACGAGTACGGCGTCACGACCGGCCGCGACCGCCGCTGCGGCTGGTTCGACGCGGTCATCGCGCGCTATGCGACGCGGGTGAACGGTCTGACCGACTTCTTCCTCACCAAGCTCGACATCCTCACCGGCTGGGAGCAGATCCCGGTGTGTGTGGCGTACGAGATCGACGGCAAGCGCGTCGAGGAGCTGCCGTTCAGCCAGACGGACTTCCACCACGCCAAGCCGGTCTACGAGTACCTGCCCGGCTGGACCGAGGACATCACCAAGGCGAAGACCTTCGCCGACCTGCCGAAGAACGCGCAGGCGTATGTGAAGGCGCTGGAGGAGATGTCCGGCGCACCGATCTCGGCGATCGGTGTGGGACCCGGCCGTACCGAGACGATCGAGATCAACTCGTTCATCTGAGAGACATCGCGGACGCACTGAGCCAGACGCACTGAGCGGCGGCCGACCCGGACTCGGGT
>NZ_JBHYWP010000027.1:28492-40760 GCF_042751845.1 Streptomyces sp. NPDC059398
GGCGCGTAACGGCGCCCCCCGCTGGGGGGGGGGGCCCCCCCGCTCGGGGGGCGCCCGCCGTCGTCCGTCCTGAGCTGCGGATTGTCCGCAGCGAGAAGAGTTTCCCCACCGTGCCCCTGCTGTTCGCCCTGCCTGGCTACTCTCCACTCGCCCCGGCCCGGCACAGGAGAGGCACGTTGATGAGCACCCCGGCCCACCGCACCCCAGCCCGGCAGTTCGTGGCTGCTCCGATGCCGATCCGGCGGCGCCGCGACCGGGACCGGCCCGGGAGCGTCTCCGGAAGCCCGGCGGAGCGCGCCCTCCTGGGGATCCAGTCCAGCGCCGGCAACCGGGCGGCGACCGCGGCCGTGCAGCGCGCCAGGGGCACGGCGAAGGCGCCCAGGAACGCCGCCGCGCCGGAGAACGCCGGCGCGGCCCCCGCCGCCACCGGCACCGCCACCGGATCGAAGAGTTACCGCGACCGGATCGCCTCGGTCCTCGACCGGCTCAAGAAGAATCTCGAATTCATCGACACCTTCGTCAAGGGCGTCCAGGTACCGGCCAACGCGGGCTTCTCCCAGCAGGCCTCCGCGACGGTCGACGACGGCCTCAAACACTCCGCCGGCCTGTCGGGGACCTCCGCGGCTTCGGAGAACCTGGCAGCGGAGAGCGTCGGCGCCGCGCTCAGTGGCATGGAGGCGGCCAAAGCCAGGAAGGACGCCCAGAAGTACAAGAGCGGGGCCGCTTTCCACGGAGCGGACAAGAAGGCCAACTCCAAGTCGGCCGACGCGGTCATCAGCGCCGCCGGGGCCGGGAACTACGCCCTCGGTATCGCCAAGGAGCTGACCAAGGCCGAGCACGCGGCGCACGCCATGTCGGCGGCCGAGGCGAGCGGTATCGGATCCAGCGCCTTCGGTGCGGTGAAGGGCGCCCGTGCGGCGGGCCGGTTCGGCCTGACGGCCCGCAAGTACCGCGCCCTGAAAGAACTGCCCAAGCCGGACCGCACCGACGAGGGGGCGATGACCCGGCTGAACCAGGCCCGGCAGCAGGCTGAATGGGCCGCGGCCGAGGCGTATGTCGCGCTGGACGCCCACTGGGACCATGAGGGCGAGGACCGGCTGGAGCGGGTCTCCGACGCCATCGACGTGGCCTGGGCGGCGATGGGGGACGCCCGTGACGCCGCCCAGGATGTCCGGCGTGCCGAAGACGCCAACGCGATGGACACGGTGCACACGTACGCGCTCGGTAAGCAGCGCAACAAGATGGGCAAGCAGGCCCTCACCGCCGTGGGCGAGTCCACCAAGGCCGCGGGCGGCATCGTGACGGCGGTCGCCGCCACGGCGGGAGGCGCCGGACTGGCGAGCAACCCGGTCGGCTGGGGCCTGGCCGCCGGCGCGGCCGGTCTCGTCCTCGGCGTCACCGCCTACAAGGCGGGCCGCGCGGGCATGAAGCGCTACGAGGGGGCCCGCCACCCCGAACGCTGGGCACCGGAAGGGGCCCCGACGGAGCCCGCCTCCCGCGAGGAGGCGCTGAAGGAGGCCCTGAAGTTCTGGAAGAAGGTCCAGAACGGCGAACGCCAGGCCATGGCACGGAAGCTGTACGGACTGGCCGCGGGCGCGGACATCAACGGAAGCGGCGACACGTCCGCCGAGATGCGGGACTCGGCCAGAGCCCTGCTCATCGCTCTCAAGGCAGGCCCGGCCAACCACCGGCTGAGCCCGGAGGCGTGGGCGGCCTCCCTCAACGACCCGTCGAAGAGCGCGGCTTGGGTCAAGGAGATAGCGGAACAGCTGTCGTCGGCCTGAGCCCGGCCTCGGGAACGGGACCGCGGCCGTCCGGATGCCGCCGCCGGTCCGGGACGCCGCGGGACCTTCATACGCCCGAGAGCGCCACGTCCGCCACTGCGCGGGCCGTCGCCCGCCCGGTGCTCCGTACCGAGGCGTCGGCCCCCGGCAGACAGCGGCGCTCCGTGGGCTCGTACACGCAGCCCAGCACCCCGGCGTGGTCGGTGTCCGGTTCGTGCAGCTCCGAGTCCCAGCCGTGGGCGCGCAGCGCTTGGTGCAGCTCACGTGAGGCGTCGCCGGGTACGACGGTGTCCGCCGTGCCGTGCACCAGCCGCACCCTGACCGGTGTCACCGCCCGGCCCAGCGCCTGGAGGGGCACCGTGCCGGTGGTACGCGCCGGGCGCTGGTAGCCGCCCGCGACGCCCACCACCGCGGCGGGCCGCCAGCCGTCGAAGAGTTCCGGATGCAGCGCCACCCCCACAGCGGCTCCCGCCCCGGCCGACCAGCCCGCCAGGACGATCCGCTCGGGGTGGGGATGGTCGGTGAGGTCGCCTGCGTGCTCACGGGCGAACCGCAACGAGTCGGTGAGATGGGCACGGCCTCCGTCGGGCCGGTCCGAACGCCAGTCGGGTACCAGGACGGCAGGGCCGAGAGCGGCTATCTCCCGGGCCAGCGGGGCCAGTACGTCACGCTCGTCCGGCCCCACGCCGTGCCACAGCAGCACACACGGGCTGTCGCGCCGGGTGCCGGTGTAGAGGTCGAGCGGCTTTGTCCCGCCGTCGGTCGGGTACTGCGCGGTGCGGACCGTGACGCTCAAAGCCGTTCCTCCGGGCTGTGAGAAGGGGAGAGGGAGAGGGGCAAAGGCCGGACGGCGTGGACGGGCAGTCCTTGCCGCACCGGGTGGAGGGGCGGGGCGGCAAGGACTGGTCAGGGCCGGCCCCGGACAGAACAGCTAGCGCTTCACGGCCCGCAGGATCACGAACTTCGGGTCGCTCGTCACCACCCGGCAGTTGCCGAAGGTGCGCTGGAGCATCACGTGGTAGCTGAGGTGCCGGTTGCCGACGACCCACAGCTCGCCGCCCGGCCGCAGCGCCTCGCGTGCGCCGCGGAACATCCGCCGGGACGTCTGGTCGCTGGTCGCCTGGTGGGCGTGGAACGGCGGGTTGTTCAGTACCAGGTCGACCGAGCCGGGTTCCACCCCCGCGAAGGTGTCGCCGATGCGGAACTCGGCCGGGGCGTCCGGCCCGAGGTTCTTCCGGAAGGTGGCCTCGGCCGACGCCATCGCCTGGAACGACTCGTCGGTGAAGACGACTTCGGCCCGCGGGTTGGCGAGTGCGACGGCGGTGCCGACGACGCCGTTGCCGCAGCCGAGGTCGACCACCCGTTCCGGGCCCTCGTGCCGGGGCAGGTTCGGCAGGAAGAACCGGGTGCCGATGTCGAGGCGTTCGGCGCAGAAGACCCCGGCGTGGTTGACGACGGTCCGCCCCGATGCGGCCCCGACGCCGGCGGGGAGTTCGTAACTCCGCGGCCAGGGGCTGGGACCCGGGGCGAGCGCCGGGTCGGGGGTGCAGAAGATCAGCCGGGCCTTCTTCACCGCGAGGGACGTCTTCGTGGGCCCGATGATCTGCTCGAAGAGCTTGAGGGTCGAGGTGTGGATCTCCTTGACCATCCCGGTGCCGACCACGACGGTCCCGGCGTGCACGGCGGGTGCGAGCCGGTGCAGCTGGTCCTCAAGGAGGGCGAGGCTCTTCGGGACCCGGACGACCAGCAGATCGATCCGCCCGGGCGGTGCGTCCTGGGTGGAGAGCAGCCGTACGGCGCCGCCGTCGATGCCGTTCCGCTCCAGATTGGCCCGGGTCGCCTCCTGCCCGAGGAAGGAGTCGGTGATCTGGACGACCTCACCGGCCACGCCATCCGAGGCCCGCGCCCCGGCCAGAGCAGTGGTGAGCGCGCCCCACCGGTCACCGGCCACGACGGTGGTGCCGGGCGGGATGTCCGTAGCGGCGCCCGGTTCCGTACGGCGCCCGGCACCGGCAGTCGGTCCCGTACCGGCGCCCGGTTCCGTACCGGTTCTCGGCTCAGCACCGCCGCCCGGTTCCGTACCGGCGCCGTTCCCGGCGAGATGGCGCAGTACGTACTCGTCGGCGGCGTCCCAGGCACGCAGCTGGTCGCGGGGGTCCTCGGGGAAGCGGGTGAGGGCGAGCGAGCCTGATGACGTCGGCAGATGGTTCATTGCCGACCAGGCTAGCCGTCTCAGGAGGCGGCCGTCTTCTCGGCCAGTTTCTGGAATTCGCCCAGGTCGTAGTTGGCCAGGGCCGAGTCGAGGTTGGTGAGGGCGCCCAGGTGCTCGATGAAGCCCTGGGGGTCGTACTCGATCTGGAGCGTCACCCGGCTCGTCGTGTCGGTGAGGTGGTGGAAGGTGACCACACCGGCGTGGTGGACGCCCTCGGTGGTCCGCCAGGCGATCCGGTCCTCCGGCACGACCTCGGTGAGTTCGGCGACGAAGTTCTTGTCGGCGCCGGGGATCTGCAGCTGCCAGGCGAAACGCTTCTCGTCGATCGGCTCGACGAGGCGTACGTGGCTCAGGAAGGCGGGCCAGCGGGTGACGTCGCTCCACAGCGCCCAGCTCACGGCGACGGGGGCGTTGATGTCCACGGTCTCGACCATCGATGACGACATACGTGCCTCTCCTCTTACGCGTCTGCTCTCGGGCCTCTTTCACGGGCTCGTTCTTCACGGACCGGCTACCCGGAGACTGTTCGGCCACACGGCCGGGCCGTACCCGCCGGGAGACGGACCCTCCCGGGTGCCGGGGAAAACGTCCGGTGCTGCCGGTGAGCCGTTTCCGGCCGGGGTCCCGGAGCCGGTGGTGGGGTGGGGCGCCGGGGGCTGCGGGCCGCTGTCGTCCATGACCGCGTACACCGCGCCGCCCGCGCCGACCGCCACGATCAGGGCTACGAGGATCAGCGCGACCGTCCAGTGGCTGTTGCGCTCGGCCGGTTCGGGGGCCGTCACGGGGGTGTAGTACCTGTAATCGGGGCGTGGGCGTGGGCGTGGTGGGGTCATGTCCGGTGGCGGCGGGGCCGGTGCCGGGGCCGGATCGACGCCGTGTGCGCCGGCACCTGCACGGTCGCCGCCCGCCCTGTCGCCATCCGCACAGTCACCATCCACCCCGTGGACATCCGCACAGTCACCGTCCGCGCCGACATGATCTGGATCACCCGGCTGAAGATTCTCCATCGCTGTGCCGCCTCCCCGTGGACGCGCCGCCGCGCGCCCCTGTGGAGGAACGCGCGCCCCTCGAAGGCGAGAGTAATGCGCCCCCATGGCGCACCGGTATGACTGGTGTCCGGCCATGCGACACCCTGCCGACGAATCCCGCCGAGTCCATACACGATGGCCATGTGCGCCCCCACCTGCGGCTCTCTACGCTGGCCTGCATGACCCCTCACATCCCGCAGCCCGATCCCCGCACGGGTGCGGCCGTCAAGGCCGCCGACCGTGCGCACGTCTTCCACTCCTGGTCCGCGCAGGACCTCATCGACCCGCTCGCCGTCGCCGGTGCCGAGGGCTCGTACTTCTGGGATTACGAGGGCAACCGGTACCTCGACTTCACCAGTGGTCTCGTCTTCACCAACATCGGCTACCAGCACCCGAAGGTCGTCGCCGCGATCCAGGAGCAGGCGGCGACGATGACGACGTTCGCCCCCGCCTTCGCGGTCGAGTCGCGCTCCGAGGCCGCACGCCTCATCGCGGAGCGCACCCCCGGCGACCTCGACAAGATCTTCTTCACCAACGGCGGCGCCGAGGCCGTCGAGAACGCCACACGCATGGCCCGGCTGCACACCGGCCGCCCGAAGGTGCTGAGCGCCTACCGCTCGTACCACGGCGGCACCGCCACCGCGATCAACCTCACCGGCGACCCGCGCCGCTGGGGATCGGACACGGCGACCGCGGGTGTGGTGCACTTCTGGGCGCCGTTCCTCTACCGCTCCCCCTTCTACGCGGCCACCGAGGCCGAGGAGAGCGCCCGCGCCCTCCAGCACCTTGAGGACACCATCGCTTACGAGGGCCCGCAGTCGGTGGCCGCGATCATCCTCGAAACCGTCCCGGGCACGGCCGGCATCATGGTCCCGCCGCCCGGCTACCTCGCGGGTGTCCGCGAGATCTGCGACCGGTACGGCATCGTCTTCATCCTCGACGAGGTGATGGCGGGCTTCGGCCGCACCGGCTCCTGGTTCGCCGCCGACCTCTTCGGCGTCACCCCCGACCTGCTGACCTTCGCCAAGGGCGTCAACTCGGGGTACGTCCCGCTGGGCGGTGTCGCGATCTCCGGCGAGATCGCCGAGACCTTCGCCAAGCGCCCCTACCCGGGCGGCCTCACCTACTCCGGCCACCCGCTGGCCTGCGCGGCGGCCGTCGCGACGATCAAGGCCATGGAGGAGGAGGACATCGTCGGCCAGGCCGCCCGCCTCGGCACCGACATCCTGGCCCCGGCCCTCGCGGACCTGGCCGCACGCCACCCGTCGGTCGGCGAGGTGCGCGGCGTGGGCGCGTTCTGGGCGCTGGACCTCGTACGGAACAGGGAGACGCACGAGCCCCTGGTCCCCTACAACGCGACGGGCGAGGCCAACGCCCCGATGGCGGCGTTCGGCGCGGCCGCGAAGAAGCACGGCCTGTGGCCCTTCATCAACATGAACCGCACCCATGTGGTGCCCCCGTGCAACATCACGGACGCGGAGGCCAAGGAGGGCCTCGCCGCACTCGACGCGGCGCTCGCGGTGGCCGACGAGCACGTGGTCGCCTGACGGGCAGTCAGGCGAAAGGGCGGGGGACGCCGGGGTGTTCAGCGCCTCGGCGTTCGCTGTTCCCGCTCGTGGACTGCCCGTCCCGGGCTGCACCGGCCGAAAGATCACCTCCGCCCTGATCACCGTCTACGCTCGCCCCGGAGGCTGCCCGCGCGGCAAAGGGGCCCGTGCGGACCGGGCCGGGCTCCGGGCTGATCCGGAGCGGTGGGACTGGCCGTAGGGTGTCCGGAGTCGGACGAGGGGAACAGGACCATGCCCGCGAGCGGAGCGGTGACCCGCAGTACTCTGCGGCAGCAGATCGCCGACGCGCTGCGTGACGAAGTGCTTGCGGGCCGTCTTCAGCCGGGCGAGATCTTCACCGTCAAGCAGATCGCCGAAGGGTACGGGGTCTCGGCGACCCCGGTCCGTGAGGCGCTCGTCGAGATGGCCGCGCAGGGGCTGCTCGACTCGGACCAGCACAGGGGGTTCCGGGTCCATCAGTTCTCGGTCGACGACTACTGCGCCATGGTCGAGGCCCGCTCGCTGATCGTCGACGGGATCTTCCGGCGGCTCGCGCTGCGAGGTGTGGCGGGTGAGCCGCTGCTGTCCGTGCGCCGGCGGGCCGAGGAGGCGGTGCAGGCCGCGCGGACCGGCAGCCTGGAGATCCTCATCGGGTACGACCTGCGGTTCTGGCGCGAGCTCGGGGCGCTCACCGGGAACCGCTACATCGCCGACTTCCTGCACCGGCTGCGGGTGCAGTGCTGGGTGTTCGCCGTGCCGTATCTGCGGGACCGCGCGCAGCCCACCGAGTGGCTGTGGCGGGGACACGAGAAGCTGGTCGACGCGGTGACGAGCGGTGACGGTGACCTGGCGCATGCGGTGATCGAGGAGTACAACGCGCACGCCGTCCGCTGGGCTGAGCAACTGCGCGCCACCACCGGTACGGCTGCGTCGTCCCGTGACGCACAGCCTGATCAAGAACAGCAAGAACAGCAAGAGCAGCAACAGCAGCAACAGCAGCCGTCCGACTGCCCGCTCCCGGACCAGCCGTCCGGCCGCCGTCCGGCCGACGGGGCCGCCCGGTGAGCGTCGTGGAGCCGGAGAGGGCGGAGGCGGTCGAGGCCACGGTGGAGCTGTCCGTCGTCGTGCCCGCGTACAACGAGGAGGGGCGGCTCGGCCCCACGCTGGACGCCGTCCGTACGTATCTGGACGCGCGGCCGGGCAGCTGGGAGCTGTTGGTCGTCGACGACGGTTCGGCGGACGGTACCGCGCGCATCGCCCGTGCGGCCGCCGCCGCCGACCCCCGGGTCCGGCTGGTCAGCAGCGCGGACAACCGCGGCAAGGGGCACGCCCTGCGGCTCGGTGTGGCCGCGTCGAGGGGCGTACGGGTGCTGGTCACCGATGCCGATCTGGCCACGCCCATCGAGGAGTTGGGGCGGCTCACCGAGGAGCTGGAGACCGGGTACGCGGCCGCGGTCGGCTCGCGGGCGCACCCCGAGTCCAGCGTCGAGGTGCACCAGGGGCGGCTGCGCGAGTGGATGGGGCGGATGGGCAACCGGCTCATACGTGCCGTCGCCGTCCCCGGCATCCGCGACACCCAGTGCGGATTCAAGCTCCTCGACGGCGACAAGGCGCGCGAGGCGTTCGCCGACGCCCGGCTCGACGGGTGGGGCATCGACGTCGAGATACTCCAGTACTTCCGCCGCCAGGGCTGGCCGGTCGCCGAGGTCCCGGTGCGGTGGGCGCACCAGGAGGGCTCCAAGGTCGGGCCGCTCGACTATCTGCGGGTCCTCGCGGAACTGCTCAGGCTGAAGACCCGCGCGGTCCGCCGCACCGACCTGGCCGTCTGCGGGCTCTTCCTGCTGGCGTCCGTCCTGCTCTACAAGAACCTCTGGGCCGACCTCGGCCACGGCTACCTCCGCGACTCGCTCCAGGACCAGAACCAGTGGGAGTGGTTCTTCGCGGTCACCGCGGACAACATCGCCCATCTGCACAACCCGCTCTTCACCACCGCGCAGAACTACCCGGACGGCGTGAACCTCATGGGCAACACGCCCATGCTGGGGCTCTCCGTCCCGCTCACCCCGGTGACGCTGGCGTTCGGACCGACGGTGACCTGGGCGCTGGTGCTGACCTGCGGGCTCGCCGCGACGGCCGCCGCCTGGTACTGGCTGATCGCCCGGCGCCTGGTCCGCAACCGGTGGGCCGCCGCGCTCGGCGGGGCGCTCGCCGCCTTCGCGCCGCCGATGATCTCGCACGGCAACGCGCACCCCAACTTCCTGGTGCTGTTCATGATCCCGGTCATCATCGACCGGGCGCTGCGTCTCTGCGAGGGGAAGCGGGTGGTACGTGACGGGGTGCTGCTCGGGCTCTTCGCCACGTACCAGGTCTTCCTCGGTGAGGAGCCGTTCCTGCTGGCGGCCCTCGGCATGCTGCTCTTCGCGGCGGCCTACGGGGTGCTGCGCAGGGAGGTGGCACGGGCCGCGTGGCGCCCGCTGCTCAAGGGGCTCGGGATCGCCGCGCTCACCGCGCTGCCGCTGGTCGCGTACCCGCTGGGCTGGCAGTTCTTCGGCGCGCAGAGCTACCACAGCGTGCTGCACGGGAACAACGCGGGCAACAGCCCGCGCGCCCTCGTCGCATTCTCCGGACGCGCCCTGTTCGGCAGCGACACGACGGCCGACAAGCTGGCGCTCAACCGGACCGAGCAGAACGCCTTCTACGGCTGGCCGCTGGTGGCGCTGGCCTTCGCGATCACCGTAAGGCTCTGGCGGCACGCGCTGGTCAGGGCGCTGGCCTTCACGGCGGTGGCCGCCGCGGTGCTCTCGCTGGGCCAGAAGATCCGTATCCCGTACACCGATGTGGTGTTCCCGGGCCCGTGGCGGCTGCTGGCGCACCGGCCGCTCTTCGAGTCGGTGATCGAGGGCCGGGTCGCGATGATCTGCGCCCCGGCGCTCGGCGTGTTGGTCGCGCTGGCCGCCGACCGGCTGATCCGCAGCCGTGTCCACGCGTACCGGGTCTGCGGGGCGCTGGCGGTGGCCGCCGCGCTGGTCCCGATCGTGCCCACCCCGATGCCGGTGCAGAGCCGCCCGGACGTCCCGGCGTTCATCGCCGACGGACTGTGGAAGAAGTACGTCGGCCCCGGCGAGTCCGTGGTCCCGGTGCCGCTGCCCGACCCGGGCAGCGCGGAGGCCCTGCACTGGCAGTCGGCCACCGGGGTGCGCTTCCCGGTGCCGGGCGGCTACTTCAACGGGCCGTACGGACCCGAGCGCACCGGCATCTACGGTGCGCCGCCCCGCTACACGTCGAACCTCTTCCGGGACATCCGCTACGGCGCGAAGATCCCGGAGATCGGCGCCGGCTGGCGGGCGCAGGCGCGTTACGACCTGGCGTACTGGAAGGCCGGCGTGGTCGTCATCCCGCCCGAGGACAACGACGCGGCGCTGTATGTGACGGTGCAGAAGCTGCTGGGGCGCCCGGGGCAGCGGATCGGCGGCGCCTGGGTCTGGGTGGTCGGCAAGGAGAGCGGCGCGACGGCTTCGGCGCGGTAGGGGCTTCTGTACGGAACGGAACGGAACGGGCCGGAGGAGCCCGGGGTGGCCGGGGGTCTTCGCGCAGCGTGAACCGCGCATTACGCTGGCCGGACAAGCCCGCTCGGGGGGTGACCCCCGAACCCCGCTAGGAGCCCCGTTGGCCTGTGACCTGTGGCTGGTCCCCCTCGTCGATGTGCTGTGCCACAGCCCCGACAACCCCTTCGCGGAAGAGATAGCCGTCTACGACAAGGCGCTCGGCGAAGCCGGTCTGCCGTCCGTACCCGTCTTCGCCTATATGCCGGGGCTCTCCGGCGATGTGGCCCCGGTGGCCGGTTTCGACTACGACGCCCTGCACTTCCTGCGGCGCGCGTACCTCCTGAAGATCTGCGGCCTGGAGGTCGCCCCGGTCGACCACCTGGGCGGCGACTACGAACAGCTCCTGGAGATGTTCGAGTCCACGGCGCAGCAGTCCCATCTGGTGTGGCACTACGACCACGCGGGCGCCTATGTCCCCGTCGACTTCGGCGCACCGCTCTCCAACGACGAACTCCTGGAGGGCGGCGGCCCGCTGGGCTCCGCCCATGGTCTGCTCCGGGAGCTGGAGCTGGTGGCCGGGGCCATCGGCATCGACGCGGCGAACCCGCCGGCCACACCGCAGGCGCCGTCCCGGCCGACGTCGCTGGAGGAACCGGCGGGCCCGGTCCCGTCCGACGACGGCCCGTTCGCCCGCGAACGCCATGTGTGGCTGGGACTGCACGCGGCTGCCACCCGCAGCCTCGCGCAGGGGTCGATGATCGTCTTCAGCTGACCCGGCGGAGTGCCGGGGGAGGGCCCCGGGAGCACGAGCGCGGCTCCCCGGGTGCCCTCCCTCCCGGGCACGTCAGGGCCGGGCGCGGGCGACGGGTCGTACGCTTCGGGGCATGCGTGTACTTGTCACCGGAGGCGCGGGCTTCATCGGCTCGCACATCGTCGCCGACCTCACCGCCCGTGGCCACGAACCCGTGGTGTTCGACGCCCTGTTGGCCGCCGCCCACGCCGAGCGGCCGTCCCCGCCCGGCGCGGGCGGCGCCGAGTGGATCGAGGCCGACGTCCGCGACCGCAGAGCCGTGGAGGAGGTCCTGCGCGGGGTGGACGCGGTCTGCCACCAGGCGGCGATGGTCGGCCTCGGCAAGCACTTCGCCGATGCGCCGGAGTATGTGAGCTGCAACGACCTCGGCACCGCCGTTCTGCTCGCCGCCATGGAGGGCGCGGGCGTGCGCGATCTGGTGCTGGCCGGGTCCATGGTGGTGTACGGGGAGGGCCGTTACGACTGTGACCGCCATGGCACCGTCCGCCCCGGCCCGCGTGCGCCCGCCGGTCTGGCGGCGGGCCGGTTCGAGCCCGTGTGCCCGCAGTGCGGTGCGGAGCTGGCTCCGGGCCTGGTCACCGAGGAGGCACCGGCCGACCCGCGGAACGTGTACGCGACGACGAAGCTCGCCCAGGAGCATCTGGCCGCCGCCTGGGCCCGTGCGACCGGCGGCCGGGCGATCGCGCTGCGCTACCACAACGTGTACGGGCCGGGGATGCCCCGGGACACCCCGTACGCGGGCGTGGCGTCCTTCTTCCGCTCGTCCCTGGCGCGTGGCGAAGCCCCGGTCGTGTACGAGGACGGCGGCCAGCGGCGGGACTTCGTCCACGTACGGGACATCGCATCCGCCAACACCGCGGCGCTTGAGGGCGTTTCGGCCCGTGCGGACGGGGAGCTGCGCGCGTACAACGTGGGCAGCGGGGAACCGCACACCATTCTGGAGATGGCGGCGCTGCTCGCCACCGCGTACCCGGGGCCGGCCCCGCGGGTGACCGGGGAGTACCGGCTCGGGGACGTCCGCCACATCACCGCCTCCTCCCGGCGGATCCGGTCCGAACTGGACTGGCTGCCTTCGGTGCCGTTCCCGGACGGGGTGGCGGAGTTCGCCCACGCGCCGATGCGGCCGACGGCCGACACCCCGGCCCCGGCCTGAGGCCCCGGGTACGCCTGACGCCCCCCGGCTCGGGTGAGTTGGGGGGAGGGGCCGGGGGGCCCCCGGCCGGCCGGGCGCCCGCCCCCCCCCGCGCCGGCGGGCGAGTCGTGCGGGGGGCGGGCGGCGGGCCCGCCCGGCCGCCCCGCGTGGGGGGGGCGGCGCCCCGCGCGCCGCCCCCCCCCCCACAC
>NZ_JBHYWP010000027.1:40770-56724 GCF_042751845.1 Streptomyces sp. NPDC059398
CCCGCCCCCGCGGGGCGCCGGCGGCCCCCCGCCCCCCCCCGGGGGGGGGGTGTTGGGCCTCCCGCCCGGGCCCCCGCCCGCCGGCGCCCCCCCACCGCACCGCTCATGCGGCGGCCACCGCCACCTTCCGGCGGTAGGTCAGTACGAGGTGGGTGGCGACCCCGAAGAGGAGCCCCCAGAACGCCGATCCGATGCCGAAGAGGGTGAGCCCGGAGGCCGTGGCGAGGAAGGTGATCAGCGCCGCCTCGCGGTCCTTCTCCTCCTTCACCGCACCCGTGAGACTGCCCGCCAGCGCCCCGAGGAGCGCCACCCCGGCGATCGCCGCCACCAGCTCCTTCGGCAGCCCGGCGAACAAGGCCACGAGCGCGGAGCCGAACACGCCGATGATCAGGTAGAACGCCCCGCAGGACACCCCCGCCACATACCGGCGCCGCGGATCGCGGTGCGCCTCGGGGCCGGTGCAGATCGCGGCGGTGATCGCGGCCAGATTGACCGCGTGCGAACCGAACGGGGCCAGCACGGTCGAGACGATCCCGGTCGAGCCGATCAGCAGCCGGTCCTTCGGCTCGTACCCGGAGGCGCTGAGCACCGCCATGCCCGGCGCGTTCTGCGAGGCGAGCGTCGCCAGGGTCAGCGGTACCGCGATCCCGATGAGCGAGGCGAGCGAGAAGTGCGGCGAGGTGAAGACCGGGTGCGCCAGCTCCAGCCCGCCGAGGTGGACATGGAGCCGCGCACCGGCCGCACTGGCGGCCACCCCCGCCACCAGCGCCACCAGGACCGCGTAACGCGGCAGCCACCGCTTGGCGAGCAGATAGCCGACCAGCACCGAACCTGCGATGTACGGCGCGGACTTGAGCGAGGTGAAGACCCCGGTGCCGAACGAGAAGAGGATGCCCGCGAGCATCGCGGAGACCACCGCGCCCGGGATCTGCCGCATCAGCCAGCCGAACACGCCGGTCAGCCCGACGAGCGCGATGACCACACCGCTGACCAGGAACGCCCCGATGGCCTCCGGATACGCGTACGAACCGAGGCTGGTGACCAGCAGCGCCGCGCCCGGTGTGGACCAGGCCGTGATCACCGGCATCCTGGTCCACAGGCTCAGCCCGATACAGGTCACACCGGAGCCGATCGAGATCGCCCAGACCCAGGAGCTGGTCTGTGCGGCGCTCAGATGGCCGTTGGACGCCGCGGAGAGCACGATGACCAGCGGTCCCGAGTACGACACGACGACCGCCACGAAGCCGGCCAGCACCGCGGAGACCGAGGCGTCGCGGAACAGCCCGCCGAACAGTCCGGCCGGCCGCGGAGTACCCGGAGTACCTGGATCGCCCGGAGTACCCGGAGTACCCGGGTCCGCCCCGGCCGGAGAAGGTGCGCTCTCCGGTGGTGCCGGGCCCTCGGGCGGTGCCGGGCTCTCCGGTGGCGTGGGGTCCGCCGGAGGGGCGTCGTCGCGTGGGGTGGGGGTGGGGTGGCTCAATGGTCTTCCTTCGCGGCCCGTTCCAGGGCCTGTTCGAGGTCGGCGATGAGGTCCGCCGGATTCTCCAGGCCGATGGACAGCCGCAGCATGTCCTTCGGCGATGAGCTGTCCGGCCCTTCGAAGGTGTAACGGTGCTCGATCAGGCTCTCCACCCCACCCAGGGAAGTGGCGCGGATGAAGAGTTCGCAGTACTCCGCCACACGCAGCGAGGTCTGCCACTCTCCCGCCACGTGCAGGGACAGCATGCCGCTGAACCCTCCGGTCATCTGGCGGGCCGCGATCTCGTGACCCGGGTCCGACGGCAGGCCCGGGTAGGCGACCTTCCTGATCAGCGGGTGGGCGGCGAAGTGCTCGGCGACGGTCATCGCCGTGGCGGAGATCTGGCGCATGCGGGGGAAGAGCGTACGCATCCCGCGCATCAGCAGATATGTCTCAAGGGGGCCCAGGATCGGCCCGGTCAGCCTGCGGTGCAGCCGCAGCCGCTCCCACACCGACGCACGCGCCTCGGTGTGTTCCGGCGCCAGCACGAGCAGCCCCGCCACCACATCGGTGTGTCCGTTGAGGTACTTGGTGCCCGAGTGCATGACCAGGTCGGCGCCCAGCTCGAAGGGGCGTGCGTGGACGGGCGTCGGCACGGTGTTGTCCACGCCGAACAGGGCCCCGGCCCGGTGGGCGATCTCGGCCACCGCGGCGATGTCGGTCACCGTCCAGGTCGGGTTGGCGGGCGATTCGGCCCAGACCAGAGCGGTGTCATCGGCCTCGACCGCCGCGGCCACGGCCGCCAGGTCGTCCATGGGCACCTGGACCACCCGCAGACCGCGCTGACCGCCGAACTCCAGCAGCCACTTGGTCAGCCCGAAGTACATGGTCCGCGGCACCACGACCCGGGCACCGGCCGGCAGCACCTGGAAGACGGCGGTGGCCGCTGCCATGCCGGACGAGAAGACCAGTGCGTCGGATCCTCCTTCGAGCCCGGCCACGATCCCCTCGGCCTGCTCGTAGGCGGGGGTGCCCTGATCACGCAGATAGGCCAGACCGGCCGGGGTGCGGTACTCGCCGTCCCGCGCATAGGTGGCGCCGAGCGAGATCGCGGGCGGTATCGCACCGGTGGTCGGGCTGCGCCAGCCGTCGCCCTGCGCCGCGTGGGTGTCGGGCCGGTAGGTGCGGGTCCAGGGCGTGTACTTCTCGCTGTTGCTCAACGGGTCCTCCTGATGAGTGAGGGCAGTGCGGTGCTCAGGGCGAGTTCCGCGTCCATGAGGGCCCGGGACGGTGCGCCGGGCGAAGGGACGTAGTGGTTGTAGTAGCTCGATCCCTCGGTGTGGGGGCCGAGGAAGAACAGCCGCTGCTGCGGGGCGCCCGAGCGGTCGATGCCCTGGCCCCGGCGGTTGACGTCGAGGCCGGAGAGCGGTGCGGCGGTACGGACGCGGCCCGCGGCGGCGAGCCTGCCGAGCAGCGAACCGCGCACCCGGTCGGGGGCGGGCTCGTCCAGATGTGCGTGGACGACATGGTCCACGTCGACGGAGACGGGCCGGTCCAGAGCGCTGGATTCGAGGCGCCAGGGCCCCTGGCCCGAGGGGGCCACCACCTTCGGCGCCGGGCCGGGACCGATCCGGACCACCCCGGCGGCGACCAGCGAGAGCAGCTCGGCCGAGCGCTCCAGCTGCGGGCCGATGACCAGCCGGTTGACGGTCGGCGCGAACGTACCGAAGAAGTACTCCAGGGAGTCGCGGTCGAGCCCCGGCGGGTCGACGGCGGCGCGCAGTACGTCGCGGTGGTCGCGCAGGACTTCGAGGGCTTCCTTCAGCGGGCTCACCCCCAGCCCGGCCCGGGCCTCGGCCAGATCCTCGGCGACGCACTCGGTGAACCACCGCTCGTACGAACGGTGTTCGGCCCAGCGGCGTTCGGATCCCGGTCCGGCCGATTCCGGCCGTGCCGGGTCCAGCGCCGCCGACAGGACCGCCGCCACCGGGTTCGGGCCGAAGCGGTCCCTCAACTCCGCCAGCAGGGCCTCAGGGCCGACCGCTTCCGCCCGGTCCGCCAACTCCGCTCCGGCCCGTACGGCATCGCCCGTCTCCCGGGCCAGCAGCGTCCGGTAGTAGGCGAGTTCCATCTCCGCCACCACCAGGGGAAGGACATCACGGCTGAAGCCGAGCCGGCCCCCGTCCGGCAGAGGATCCCGTACGCCCTCCCGTACGGGCTCCCGTACAGCGGCCGTACGCAGCTGGGCCAGCCGCTGTTCGGTCAGGGCCAGCGGTGCGGGGCGCACCCGGCCCGGGTTGAGGCGGGGGCGGCTGCGCGACGGTGTCCCTGAGCGGTTGGCGAGGACGATCAGCGGTTCGCGCCCGCCGGGCACGTACCGCAGTCCGTCCCCGTCCTTCACATGCTGTCCGCCGCGCCCGATGGTGAGCGTGGTGATGACGTCCATCGCGGTCAGCCCGGTGCCGAGGACCGCGACACGACCGCCCGCCGGGATGCCGTCCAGCGCGGACGGCAGGGGATAGGGGCGGGTGACGAGCCCCCGCTCCCGCACGGGTTCGGCGGGCAGATAGAGCGCGTGGTGCCCCACGGTGACGAACACGGCGTCGGCCGCGAACCGGGTCCCGTCGGCCAGGACGACCGTCTCCGCACCCCTGCTCCCGTCGGCAGAAGGGGAGTCGGCAGGCCGGATGTCGACGGCCGTCGTGCGGTGCCGGACCAGCGTGAGGCAGGCGGGGGCCGCGCCGAGTATCTCCTCGGCCGCCCAGGTCAGGTACTCGCTCAGCAGTCTGCGCGGCAGGAAGTCGTTCGGCCGGATGTCCCGGCCCGCGCCCGGCCGAACGGTGAACCCGTCGTCCGCGACCCGTAACTCCCGCTCCCCGCACCAGTCGAGGAGCGAAGGCCCGGAGAGCGGCACGGGGCCGTCCACCATGTGCGCGTCGGGGAAGACCGACAGCTGGGAGCAGACGGTGTTGAGCAGCAGATGGTCGGGCTGGCCCGGCGTGTGGAATCCGGCTCCGGGGGAGCGCGGGTCCACGAGATGGACGGTGACCGGGAACGGCTCGGTCAGGCAGTGCGCGACCAGCCGCTCAAGCACGCCCAGGCCGCGCGGCCCGGCACCGATGACCGCGACGGTCGCGGCGCCGGCCGCACCGGTGTCCACCGGCTGTGCTGTCGGCTGCGCTATCGGTTTCACCACCGGCTCGTCTCCCCGAAGAAGTCGGGGATCTCGATCGCCGTACCGGCCCGGTGGGCTTCGTTCCGTACGAAGGCGCCCACCGCGAGGTCGAGTACGCCCAGGCCGAACGGCGAGAAGATCACGGGCCGGTCCTGGGTGAGCGTCACCTCGCCCGAGAGCACCCCGGCCAGCGTGCCGTTCACGAACTCCCTTGACCCGGAGAGCTGTTCGGCGAGGTGGGGCGAGGTGTTCGCCTTGAGGCAGTGCTCGACGTCGTCCAGCACATTGTCCGCGGCCAGGACCACATCGGGCGCGAGGTCGCGCAGCGAGATGTTGAGCACGAGCTGACCTGGCTTGAACGGGGTGCTGACGTACGGTTCGAGCGCCGTCGTGGCGAACACCACCGTGTCGGCCTCAAGGGCGGAGTGCAGATCGGCGGTGAACTCCGCCGGGCGGTCCTGTGTGGTGCGGATGTGGCCGGCCAGCGCCTGTCCTGACGCTTCGTCAAGATCGTGGACGAGGTAGGAGTCGGGCACGCATCCGGCGGCGTGCAGGTAGTCGCAGATGTTGCGGGCGATGACACCGCCGCCGACGACGGCGATCCGGGTCCCGGAGAAGCCGCCCGGCCGCAGCGCGCCGGCCGCGACGGCGGCGGACGCGGCCGTACGGGCGGAGCTGATGCTCGCGGCTTCGAGACAGGCCACCGGGTATCCGGTCTCGTAGTCGTTCAGGACGAGCACGGCGGATGCGCGCGGGATGCCCATCCGGGTGTTGCGCGGGAAGCTGGCGATCCACTTGATGCCCGCGAGCTGTACGTCGTCGCCCAGGTAGGCGGGCAGCGCGATGATGCGGGAATCCGGCTTGTCCGGGAAACGCAGGAAGTAGCTGTCCGGGTTGACGGATTCACCGGCCGCATGGGTCCGGTAGGCGGACGCCACAATGCGGAGTACGGCAGCACGTTCCTCGCTCAGAATGGAGCGTACGGTCGTGCCGGAGATGATTTCGAAGGTGTGCATTTTTCTCCCCCACTCAGGCGTGAGCCCCTGAGATTTCTTTTCCCACGGTTTCGGGCCAGTGCTCCGAAACCCATGCGTCGTTGTAGACGGTTTCCACATAGCGGTCCCCGCAGTCGGGGGAGACCGCCACGACAACGCTGCCCGCGGGCAGGTTCTTCGCCTCCTGCTGCACGGCCGAGAGCACCGTTCCGCTCGATCCCCCGAGCAGCAGTCCGCGCTCCCTCGCCAGCATCCGGCACATGCGTACGGCGTCCGCCTCGGCGATGTGGACGACGTCGTCCACGGCGGCCGGGTCGAAGATCTCCGGGCGTCTGCTCGTGCCGAGGCCCGGTATGCGGCGCTGCGCAGCGGGCCCGCCGAAGGTCACCGAGCCCACGGTGTCGACCCCGGTGATGCGGGTCGCGGGGCTGTGCCTGCGGAAGTACCGCGCGCATCCCATCAAGGTCCCGGTGGTCCCGGCCCCGACGAAGAGGCGGTCGGCGTGGCCGACGGTGTCGAGGATCGCCCGCCCGGTGCGGTCGTGGTGGGCCTGCGGCCCGGCCGGATTGGCGTACTGGTTCAGCCAGTGCAGATCCGGATCGCGGCGCAGCCGCTCGCCGATGTAGTCGATGCGGGACTGCAGATAGCCCCCGTTGGAATCCCGGACGCCGATGACGACGACCTCGGCGCCGAACGCCTTCATGAGCTGCCGGGACTGACGGTTCGCGTTGACGTCCGTCACGCACGTCAGGGCGTACCCCTTCGCCGCGCACACCATGGCCAGTGCGACGCCGAGATTTCCGGACGTCGATTCGATCAGCCGGGTACGCGGAAAACTGCGCCCGGAATTCTCGGCGTCGGCGACGAGTGCGACCGCTGTCTTGAGTTTGACCGAGCCTGCCGGATTGAGCCCTTCGAGCTTCAGATAAAGAGAACTGCCCGGAACCAGCTGGTCGAGCCGGATGAAAACGTCGTCCAGTACGAGATCGTAAACTTCTTCCGCTATCACCAGAAATCCAAACCCTTATATGGGCAGGGCGCGGCACAGAAAGTGCCACAGTGGGCATGCCCATGGCTTTGACCGGTCGGTGCGCGGGTCAGGCGCACACTACGCAGAAGGACTTTCCCCCGTCCCCCATGTGCCGTGAACCCCCGGAACCCCCGTTCGCGATACGGCACTTCTATTCTGCCACGGTAACAGGGTGGGGTGGTGATCTTTCCGCTGGGAGGAGGAAGTTGAACCCTGGAATTCTTTATATGGCGGACTCTTGAATTCCGTATCCGTTGACCGGAATGCTGGCCGAAATTCGTACATCGTTTCCGGGCGGCTCCGGCGCACACCGGCCGGGCCGGGGGCCGGTGCGGGCTCCGTGCGGGTGCGGTACGGGGAGGTGTGAAGCGGTGCCGGACCGGTACGGATCCGGCCAGGCCCGGAGCCTCCCGGGCGCTACCGCGGGGGCGGCTCCGGCGGGCGCTGGCGCGGCATGTTCGGGCGCACGCCCATCGCCGACACGGTGCGGCCCACAGGTGTCGGCTCGCCGCCGGTACGGGTCTCGGCGGAACCGCGTACCGAGACGGGCACCGCGCCCCCCGACCGGAACTCGATCATCCACTTCGCCGTCTCGCCCCGTACGAGATCCGTCATGTCGTCCGAGAACCTGCGCAGCACGCCCAGACAGCGCTCGGTCGCCTCGCTCGCCGTGCCCTCCGCCGGGCCGAGCACCTCGCGGACGCCCTCCGACGCCCAGTCGAACTGGAGCACCTGGAGCCGCCGCTGCACCGCCTGCGCGGTCGCCACATCGCGCATCCAGCCCGCGGTCAGCCCGAACCAGCGGTCGCCCGCCGCGCACGCCACCCCGGCCAGCAGCGCCGGATACCCCCACTCGGCCGCGCCGTGCAATCCGGCCGCCAGGTCGAGCAGCGGCAGCAGCGCCCCCACGAGCGCACCCCCGGCGGCCCCCGCGCGCAGTGCCCTCGCCCCCCGGCGCTTCCAGGTCCGGTCGGTCAGATACCAGCCCGCGGTGCGCAGGGCGGTCGCCTCCACCCACCGGTAGAGCTCGTCCAGACGCTCGACGGGCTGGGCCCAGTCGCCGGCCGGAAACGGTTCGCCGGTCAGGTCTGCGCCCGGCCCCGCGGGGGTGTCGCGGCCCGGGTCCCGGTCCGGCTGCGGGCCGCCGTCCGTGTCCGTATCCGTGTCCGTGTCCCTGCCCGCGCAGGTGTCCGGGCCGGCCACGGGGCCGGGCCGCGCCCCCGGATCCGCCCCCGGTGCGGAGGCCCCCGCGCCCGCCCGGGGGCCCGTACCGGGACCGCCCCCGGGCCGTACGGCGTTCTCCTCGGGCTGCGGCGTCTCCGGCTGGCCCACCAGGCTTCTCCCCTCCGTCACTTACGGTGCGCGCGCCTACCGGGCCGCGCCGGACGCTGCTGATGCGAGTGCCCTTCATACCGCCGGGTGCCTTCATACCGCCGAATGGTGGGCGCCGGTGCCGTTATGCCAGGGTTTACGACGGTAGGCGGGCTGTGAACAGGTCGGGGAGCCGTCGGGCCCTCACCCGAAAGAGTTGGTCCGCACGGTGGAGGGCGGGGCGCCCGGGGACCACGTAGGCTCGTTTTACCGGCTTGTGGACCCCGGAGACACGCGGAGCCCTCAGCCGGAGCGCCGCCGCCACGTGGCGGCACACAGAACGACCCAGAGCGACCCGGAACAGCACAGAAAAACGCAGCACAGAGCAGCACAGAGCAGCACAGCACAGTCGGAATGTCGTCGAACAGCCTCGGAGTGACCCGTGATTCCCGGTGGTGGCCAGCCCAATATGCAGCAGCTGCTTCAGCAGGCCCAGAAGATGCAGCAGGATCTCGCCGAGGCCCAGGAGGAACTGGCCAGGACCGAGGTCGACGGTCAGTCGGGCGGCGGTCTGGTCAAGGCCACCGTCACCGGCTCCGGTGAGCTGCGCAGCCTGGTGATCGATCCCAAGGCCGTCGATCCCGAGGACACGGAGACCCTCGCGGACCTGATCGTCGCCGCGGTGCACGCCGCGAACGAGAACGCCTCGGCGCTCCAGCAGCAGAAGCTCGGCCCGCTCGCCCAGGGGCTCGGCGGAATGCCCGGCCTGGGGATCTGAGGCACAGGGGGCGCGGGGGGCGTGTGAGGCCGGGGTTTTCGCACATCCGGCCTCAGCGGCTTCAGAAGGTCTTCACGCTCCCGAGGTTCTAAGGAAACCTCACACCAACTACCGTACGTTGCACAGCAGAACGAAAGAGGCGCTCCGTTGTACGAAGGCGTGGTCCAGGACCTCATCGACGAGTTGGGCAGGCTGCCCGGCGTCGGTCCCAAGAGCGCGCAGCGGATCGCCTTCCACATCCTCCAGGCCGAGCCCACCGATGTGCGCAGGCTCGCGCACTCGCTGCTCGAAGTGAAGGACAAGGTCCGGTTCTGCGCGGTGTGCGGCAATGTCGCGCAGGCCGAGCTGTGCGGGATCTGCCAGGACACCCGCCGGGACCAGACGGTGATCTGTGTCGTCGAGGAGCCGAAGGACGTCGTGGCGGTGGAGCGCACCCGTGAGTTCCGCGGGCGTTACCACGTACTCGGCGGCGCCATCAGCCCGATCGAGGGCGTCGGTCCCGACGATCTGCGGATCCGGGAACTGCTGGCCAGGCTCGCGGACGGCGCCGTCACGGAGCTCATCCTGGCGACCGACCCGAATCTGGAGGGCGAGGCCACGGCGACGTATCTCGCCCGGATGATCAAACCCATGGGTTTGAAGGTCACACGGCTGGCGAGTGGTCTTCCGGTAGGGGGAGACCTGGAATACGCGGACGAGGTCACGCTCGGTCGTGCCTTTGAGGGGAGACGACTGCTCGATGTCTGACGCAACGCTGAACAAGGTCACGGAAGATCCGAACGACTTCGACGTCCAGATCGCCGACCAGGTCGAGTCCTTCATCGTCGCCGTCACCGAGGTGGCCAAGGGCGACGAGCCCGACAGCGCGGTGCCCTTCCTGCTCCTTGAGATCTCCCAGCTCCTCCTCGCCGGCGGGCGCCTGGGCGCCCACGAGGACATCCTCCCGGCCGACCGGTACGAGCCGGACCTCGGCCCGGAGCCCGACGTCGACGACCTGCGGGAGCGGTTCGCGCGGCTGCTGGAGCCGATCGACGTGTACTCCGAGGTGTTCGACCCGTACGAGCCGCGCAAGGCCCCCGTCGCCTGCCGCATCAGCGACGACCTCGCGGACATCGTCACCGACCTCCGCCACGGGATGGCGCACTACCGCGCGGGCCGGACCACCGAGGCGATGTGGTGGTGGCAGTTCTCGTACTTCACCAACTGGGGCTCCTCCGCGTCGGGCGCACTCCGCGCGCTCCAGTCGCTGGTCGCCCACGTCCGTCTCGACCAGCCGCTCCCGGCTCTCGACGGTCTGGACACGGACCAGGACCTGGGCGAGGAAGCGCTGGCCGAGGAGGCGGGCCGGGTGATGGCCGAGGAGATCGGCGGCCCGCTGGGGCTCCCCTCGGCGTGAGTGCCGGGTTCTTCTCGGCGTGAGTGCGGGGCTTTCCTCGGCGTGAGTGCCGGAACCCTCCGGCGTGAGTTCCGGGGCTGCCCCGGGGTGGGTCCCGGGGTGGGTCCCGGGGTGGCCGGCTTCCCTCGGTGTGCGTACGTGCGTACGGAGTGGTGATCGGCCCGCCCTCCCGCTACGGGGCCGCCGGGCGATCCGTGCGGCCGTCGTAGGCGGCGCGGGCGTCGTCGATCCGGGCGAGGTGCGCGACGCTCCATTCGAGCAGAGGCGCGGTGGCCTCGCGCAGGGTGATGCCCATCTCGGTGAGCTCATAGCTGACATGCGGCGGCATCACGTTGTGGACGGTACGCGTCAGGATGCCGTCCCGCTCCAGGCTGCGCAGCGTCACGGTGAGCATGCGCTGGCTGATTCCGTCGATGGCCTTCTTGAGCTCGGTGAAACGGCGCGGTCCGTCTTTGAGATGGCGCACGACCAGGAGCGACCACTTGTCTCCGACGATGCCGAGCACCACCCGGGTCCGGCACGCGTCGCCGGGCTGCGCCGCCGGCTGCGGTCCGTCCGGTACCGCGTCCATGGTTACCTCCAGAGAACCGGGGCACCGAAAAGTGCCTTATTGCCTGTGCTGCGCCGTGTGCACCAGCATGATTTGAGTACTCGAAGAGTACCGAGGCACGAAAGGTAACCGCCCAGAGCCGCGAAGCGGCGCCGGAGCGTGATCGTGCCGTTCCGTCTCTGCGAAGGAAGACTGGTTCACTCATGTCCACATTCCTGCTGGTACACGGTGCTTGGCACAGCGGACGCTGCTGGGAGCGGGTGGTGCCGCTGCTGGAAGGCGCCGGGCACCGGGTGTTCGCGCCCTCCCTGACCGGCTACGGCGACCGGGCCCACCTGCTCGGCCCTGAGGTGGGGCTCGATACGCACGTCGACGACGTGGCCGGGCTGATCGCCGACGAGGATCTCGACGATGTCGTACTCGTCGGTCACAGCTACGCGGGGATGGTGATCTCCGGCGCGGCCAACCGGATGCCCGAGCGCATCGGGCACCTGGTCTACCTCGACGCGATGGTCCCGGATGACGGCGAGTCCGCAGCCGATGTCCAGCCCGTGACCCGGCAGTTGATCGAGCTGGCCGGGAAGTCCGGGGACGGCTGGCGGGTGCCACCGATGCCCGAGCAGCCCGCGCCCTTCGGTCTGTTCGGGGTCACGGACCCGGCGGACGTCGCCTGGCTGCGCGGGATGCTCTCGGACCAGCCGGTGCGCTGTCTGCAGCAGCCGGTGCGGCTGGACAACCCGGCGGTGAACGCGATCCCGCGCACGCACATCCACAATGTCGGCGCCATGCCGACGGGCGTGACCCGCCGTCCCGTCGCACCGGTCCAGCCCAACGGCACCGCCGCGCAGGTCTGGGAGCTGCCGACCGGCCACGACTGCATGATCACCATGCCGGTCGAACTCAGCGAACTGCTCCTCGGGCTCGCCCGGTGATTCTCAGGCCGCCCCGGCCCGGTGGCCCGGTCCGGACCGGTGACCCAACCCGGCCGGTGCCCCGGCCCGGAGGCGCGTGAGCGGGAACGCCCCCGGGTGCGCCGCGCGTCCTGCCTGCCGCCCACCCTGCCTCGTGCGTCTCGCGTCCTGCCTGCCTTGTGCGCCTCGCGTTCCGCGCGCCCCTCGTGCGCCTCGCGTTCCGCGCGCAGCCGTGCGTACCTCGCGTCCTGCGCGCCCCGTACATCCCGTGCGCGTCCTACGCGCCCCGCAAATCCCGTGCGCGTCCTGAGGCTGCCGCGTACTTCGCGTACTTCGCGCACCCCGTCGTTCCGCCGTACCGGCGCCCGCGCACCCGCCCCGCCCCGGTCGCGCCCGCTGCACACACCCCGCCCGTCCGGTCCGTTCCCTCGCCCGCGCAAAAAAGAGGGCGGTTCCGGGTGGGCGGGGCTGTCCCGGCCGCTGTGTTCACCCGGCGGCCCCAACCGGCCCCTGACGTCGGACGCGCTGCCTTCACCCGCTGAACGCCCCTGCGCCGGAGCGGCAGTTCGGGGTGTCCGGGCTGTCGCGCCGGTGGTTCACGAGCTCTTGACACGGTCTTGTCAGGGCCGCAACACTCCGAACCGGGAGAGCGCTCTCCCGGCTCTCTCCGGCTCCCCGCCCCCGCATTCCCCCACTGACGCAGGAGGAGGTCTCCATGCCACGGAGGTCGAGAACCCTCACAGGACTGTTGCTGTCCACCGCCCTGGCCCTCACCACGGCCGGTATCGGCGGTGTGGTGATGACGGCCGACGCATCGGCGGACGCACCGGCCGCCGCCACCGCCACCGCGCACACCACCACCGCCGCACACCGCACGACCGCCACTGCCATGGCCGGTATGGCCGGTATTGCCGGGATGGGGGTGTCCACGAAGGCGTCCGGCGACGACCCGGACGGCGACGGCTACATCATGGCCGACCCGCCGGTGACGGGCGTGACCCCGTCGACGTACGACCCGCCGCACCGGTACTTCCACGAGTTCCAGGCCAAGTGCGCCCCGAACCACACGGCGCCCGACGACCCGATCGTCTTCCCCGGCCAGCCCGGGAAGTCCCACGACCACACCTTCATGGGCAACACCGGAACCGACGCCAACACCACCACGGCCTCGCTCGACCAGGGCGGCACCACCTGCCTGGCGCCCGGTGACAAGTCGGCCTACTGGATGCCCAGTCTGTACAACGGGGACGAGAAGATCCTCCCCATCGGCCCGCAGACCATCTACTACAAGTCCGGCGTCACCGACTACACCAGCGTGCGCCCCTTCCCCAAGGGGCTGCGGTTCGTCGTGGGCAACCCCATGCAGAGCCTGGACGACTTCAAGAACCTGAAGGGCACGGTCGAGGGCTGGGAGTGCGGTACGCAATACCACAACTTCGACTTCCCGGTCTTCTGCCCGACCAGCCAGGACACCCAGCTCAACATCCGTCTCCAGGCGCCCAGTTGCTGGGACGGCATCCATCTCGACACCCCCGACCACCAGAGCCACATGGCGTACCCGGTGGCGTCCGGCAACAACCAGAACACCTGCCCGGCCGACCATCCGGTGGCCCTGCCGATGATCGAGTTCAAGATGGCGTGGCCCGTCAACGGCGACATGTCGAACGTACGGCTGGCCAGCGGTACCGGGCACTCGTTCCACTACGACTTCTTCAACGGGTGGGACGCGGCGACGCTCCAGGCCCTGGTCACGCACTGCGTCAACGGCGGCCTCCAGTGCGACGCGCGCGGCTACGACGAGACCAACCCGTCCGCGGGCGCCGCGCTCAACGACGACTACGAACTGCCGTAGCCACGCAGCCACGCAGCCAGGCAGCCACGTAGCCGCGCAGCCCCGTACTCCCGTAGCCCCACGAACCAACCACAGGACGAACCAGAACCAGCCGGACAGAAGCAGAAGGAGAGCGACATGCACCAACCCCCCACCCGTACGGCGAAACGCGCCCTGGCGCCGTTCGCCGCGGCGGCGCTGCTCGCTGGTGCGCTGCTCGCCGTGCAGGCGCCTGTGGCCCACGCCGCCGGCAGTGTCGTCAAGGTGACCGGTTCGCAGGGCGACTGGGCGCTGACCGTCGACGGTGCCCCGTACACGGTCAAAGGGCTGACCTGGGGCCCCTCGGTCGACGACGCGGCCAAGGACATGCCGGACGTGGCGTCGATGGGCGTCAACACGATCCGCACCTGGGGCACGGACGCGACGAGCAAGCCGCTCTTCGACGCGGCGGCGGCCAACGGTGTCAAGGTGATCGCCGGATTCTGGCTCCAGCCCGGCGGCGGCCCCGGCAGCGGCGGCTGCGTCAACTACCTCACCGACACCACGTACAAGAACGACATGCTCGCCGAGTTCCCCAAGTGGGTCGACACCTACAAGGACAACCCCGGCGTACTGATGTGGAACGTCGGCAACGAATCGACGCTCGGCCTCCAGAACTGCTACAGCGGCGACGAACTGGAGGCACAGCGCAACGCCTACACCTCCTTCGTGAACGACATCGCGAAGAAGATCCACCAGGTGGACCCCAACCACCCGGTCACCTCGACAGACGCGTGGACCGGCGCCTGGCCGTACTACAAGAGGAACGCGCCCGATCTGGACCTGTACGCGGTCAACGCCTACAACGCGGTCTGCAACGTCAAGTCGGACTGGGAGCAGGGCGGTTACGACAAGCCGTACATCGTCACCGAGACCGGACCGGCGGGCGAGTGGGAGGTCCCGGACGACGCGAACGGCGTCCCCGACGAGCCGACCGACGTCCAGAAGGCCGACGGCTACACCAAGGCGTGGGGCTGCGTCACCGCCCACAAGGGGGTCGCGCTGGGCGCCACAATGTTCCACTACGGCACCGAGGACGACTTCGGCGGTGTCTGGTTCAACCTGCTGCCGGGCGGCCAGAAGCGGCTGTCGTACTACGCGGTGAAGAAGGCGTACGGAGGTGACACCTCGGGCGACAACACCCCGCCGGTGATCTCGGACATGACCGTCGACAACGCCACGACCGGCGTGCCGGCCGGCGGCCGGGTCAGGGTCGGGGCGAGGATCGCCGACCCGGACGGCGACCGGACCACCACGCAGCTCTACTTCAGCAGCAACTACATCGACCAGAACAAGGCCCTGATGGCGGCCGACACCACGGACAACGGCGACGGCACGTTCTCCGCGAAGGTCCCTGACAAGGTCGGTGTCTACAAGGTCTATGTGAAGTCCACGGACGGCCACGGCAACGTCGGCATCGAGACGAAGTCGCTGAAGGTCGTGCCGCCGAAGGTCGACGGGACGAACGTGGCCCAGGGCAAGACGGCCACCGCCTCGTCCTTCCAGACCGATCCGACCGGCGGCTGCCCGTGCGGCGCGGCCAACGCGGTGGACGGCAGCTTCGACACCCGCTGGGCGAGCGACTGGAGCGATCCGCAGTGGCTCCAGGTCGACCTGGGCGCCTCCACCACCTTCACCCACATCCAGCTGGCCTGGGACCCGGCGTACGCGAAGGGGTACGAGATCCAGACCTCCGACGACGGCACCAACTGGGCCACGGTCACGTCCGTGACGGACGGCAACGGCAACATCGACGACCTCGATGTGCACGGCACGGGGCGGTACGTCCGGATGCTGGGGACGGCACGCGGCTCCGGATACGGCTACTCGCTCTACGAGTTCGGCGTCTACCGCTGAGAGGAGCACCGACCTCATGCTGGACACACACATCGGCCGGGCCCAGCCGTACACGCTCAGCCTGTTCCGTATCGTCGTCGGGCTGCTCTTCACCTGCCACGGAGTCGCCTCGCTCTTCGGCCTCCTCGGCGGCCACGCACTCCCGGCGGGTGCTTGGCCCGGCTGGTACGCCGCCGTGATCCAACTGGCCGCGGGCGCACTGGTGCTGGTCGGTCTCGGCACCCGTACGGCAGCGCTGCTGGGGTCGGGGTCCATGGCGTTCGCCTACTTCGACATCCATCAGCACCGGGGTCTGCTGCCGATCGAGAACGGCGGTGAGGCCGCTGTCTTCTTCTGCTGGACGCTGCTGCTGATCGCCTTCTCGGGCCCCGGTGCGCTGGCCGTCGACCGGCTGATCACCGACCGCCGCGCGGCCCGTGCGGCCGGGCGGTCCGGCGGCGACCGGCGACGCCTGGCGATGCCCGCCTGAGTCCCCGAAGGACGCCGCACCCGGGCCCCACCCGCTCCACCCGGCCCCCCCACACCACGACGCCGGCCCCCCGGCCCGGCCGCCGGGGGGGCCGCGGCCGGCGGGGGGGGGGGCGCGACGCGCCTGGGGCCCGGTAGTGCGAGCGTGGGGTTG
>NZ_JBHYWP010000027.1:56734-72805 GCF_042751845.1 Streptomyces sp. NPDC059398
CCACCCCCCAACCCACCCCGCCCCCCCCACAGACTCTGAGGGGGCCCCCCGGCGCCGTGCTGTGGGGGTGCCGCGACTCGCATGGTCCCATTTCTTGCTAGCGTCGTTGAGTCGCAATGGAGGTCCGGTGCCGTTTTCCCTGTCCGCAACACCCCAGGTGGACCTGCGGGTTGAGCCGGTGAGCAGCGTGCTCGCTCAGGTTGAGCACGCCTTCCAAACCCGGTTGGCCCCGGAGACCCTGGTACGTAAACGGCGCTCGCTCGGTGCGCGGACCGACCGTGACACGTGGGTGCGGATCGAACGTCGCCGTTTCGACAGGATCGGTGATCAGGGCTGGAACGGAACTGAGTGTGCTGCCCTGCTGGAAGGGGTGGCCAGGCCCGAGTGGCATCGGGGCGTTGCTTGGCGCGAGCCTGAAGGCGCCGCGATGTGGCGGGCCGACGAGACCGACCTTCTGCCGGGCGAGCCGGTCGGCAGCAGCGTACTGGCTGCCGATCCTCAGTTGCCGGACGCATGGTGGCAGGCGCTGAACGCGTCGTTGGACGCGCTGGCCGTCCAGCACACGAGGCGCGTGGCCACCCCGGACACCGTCACGATCACCCAGAGCGGCGTTGCTGAGGCGATCCAGCGGTTCCTTACGGTCGGCATCGACACGGCATTGAACGAGTGGCGTCCGGCGCACGCGGACCTCAACTGGGCGAACATGACGGGACCGCGGTTCTGCCTGTTCGACTGGGAGGACTGGGGCATGGCCCCCCGGGGACTGGACGCGGCGTCTCTGTGGGGGAACTCCCTAGCCGTCCCGGCGCTGGCCGGGCGAGTCCGCCACGAGCGGCGCCACGACCTGGAGAGCCGGGACGGCCGACTGATGACCTTGTTCGTCTGCGCGAAGATCCTTGCCCCGGATGCCCACCCCGAGGACCCACGCCTCGAACCTGCGCGCGACATGGCGGCACGGGTCGCAGACAGCCTTCAGAGGGGCTGACGGTCCGCCCGTTGGCGGAGGAGTTGGCGGTATGTACGGATGCTCCCGGTGTCGGCCTCGTACCGCAGGGCATCGACCAGGTCCCGCAGATGGGAGGGGGCATCGGTGCCGACGGCGACCCTTCCCACCCACGGTAGCCAGTACGCGGCGCGGAACGCGGCCTGGACGGCCGAGACGCCGGCATCCGGGTTCTGGATGAACACCCGTGGGTCGAGCTTGCGCCACAGCGGGTCCGTGGCGTTGCCGCCGAACGGGCTCATCCCCCAGAGCTGCTCGCTGTCGAGGTCCCACCGTGCTGCCAGGGTTTCGGAGGCTTCCAGGACGTCGAGCCCGGTGAGGAGGCCGCCGCGGACCATGAGTACGTCGGGTCTGGGCAGGGTCTTGTCCGCGAGTGCCGGCAGTGGTCGGGGGTCCCAGGAGGAGATGCCCCAGGCTCCGCACAGCCCCTCTGCCGCAGCAGATGCCAGGGCAGCGCATGCCATGCGCAGTGTGTCCTGCGCAGCCTCCGGCGAGTCGGTGAGTGAGCGCTCGGGATTGTGCAGGAACACCAGGTCCGGTGCGCGTCCCAGGTCGCGGTTCGTCTGCTCCATGGCTTGCCGGAGCCGACCTGGGTCGAGGGAGTGCTCGGCGTGTCCGGCAGTCGGGAAGAAGCCGACCTTGGTTGAGATCGCGAATCGGCGAAGGAGATCGCTTCCGATATCCGCCAGGGCTACGTGGGCCGAGAACCCCCGGTAGTTGAAGCTGGTGTCGATTGCGTCGATCCCCAGTTCCAGTGCGCTGGTCAGGATCCGGCGCTCGTCACGAGAGCGCTGTAGCCCGAGAACAATTCGGGGGTCAGACTGGCGCACAGCTCCTCCTCCACCAGGATCTTCGCCAACGTCTCCACCTCGGCGCCCACCGAGCGGGCGGCTTCGCCCAGCTGGACGGGGTGGCCGCTCAAGAGCAAACGGAGCCCTGGCAGAGCTTTGACTGTGAACGTGAGCTTCTTGCCCGCTGCCACCACGACGACCGTGTCTCCCTCCTCCGTGATCTGGGGCGGGAACTCACTCACACACGCCACCGCTTCCAGAGGACCGAAGATGTCCAGGAAGGGAACGTGCCTGCCGGGGGGAGCTTCCTGCTCGCGGCGCTTGAGGAACTCCGCTGGTTCACGTGCGTCGATGAGGCGGGAGGCGGCGGTGGCCAGCAGCATCTGCTGGGCCTGTTGCTCGTGGGGGCTGCCCCAGCGGTCGAGGTCGTGACGGAACAGCTCCTCCTGGCGTGACCAGTCGGCGAGCCAGGTCAGCCAGCTCACGGCGGTGCGCTTGGCGAAGCCGAAGGTCACATGGGTGCTGTGGCCGCCGCCCCGGCCCACGCGGGTGGCTGCGTGCCAGTAGCCGCGGGGGATGTGCATGACGTCGCCGGCCTTCATCGTGCCGGTCCACACGATCTCTTGGCTGGGAGTGTCGTTCCGCTCGGCGTCCCGGAACAGGGGCTCGGGCCGGGAGGCATTGCGTACCTCCCACTGCTTCTCGCCCGCCAACTGCACGATGAGGACATCGTGGTCGTCCCAGTGCAGGTCGAAGCCGGATGCGTCGTTCGTGGTCAGGTAGACATTCGCCTGCACATGCTCCCGGGACCACCACTGCATGGCCCGGCAGGCCGCTTCCATCGTGGGGTCGAAGACATTGGACTGGTCCAGGACCAGCGTCGCTCCCTCGCGCAGCAGGCCGCCCAGGCGGCTCATGTCCGCCATCGGTATCGCCTGCCCCCGGGGCGTGACCTGACGGTCGAGGTAGGCGTCGGGGTGCAGTTCCTCGCCACCCTTGAAGCACCGGAACTGGGGGTTGGCGATGCTCCGGCGCATGACCATGTCGAGCAGGCGCTGTGGTGTGAGCAGTCGTGTCACGACCTCGTGGTCGGTGATACTTCCCCGGGCGAACCCCTTACCCAGTGCGACTGGGCCATTCCACCTCAGCGCCTCTTCGACGGCCCGAACCAGTCGGTGCTCCATGGGCTGTTCCCTTCCTTACGGCGGGCTGTAGGTGAGAGGCGGAGAGGTCGCACGGACGGCCCCTCCGCCGGAGAGTCGACGGCTACGCCGCGTGGTTCAGCCCGTCACCTCCGGGCCAGGGACCGTCGCCCGAGCCGCCCTGTCCCGGGTCGGAGGCGTTGCTGTCGTGCCGGCCGTGGACGCTCGCGAGGACTTCCACGGCGATCAACAGACCCTCCTCGACGGAGGGTGTCTCATCTCCCACTGCGTGCTCCTTCCTGCGCCGATCTCCCACCGTTGTGGCGGAAAGCCTGTGGTGTGAGGAGGTCGGTCGCCTGGGGGAGATCTGATGCTGGCGGAACGGGCAGGGACCGCATCACCGCGTATGCGGACGCTCCGAGGACGTCCTGGGACGTTTCAGTGGGCCGCGAAGGTCTCCAAGATCCCGAGGACGCGTTCCGTGTCCGTCAGGTCCGGCAGCACGACCTGGGCGCCGGCAGCGGACAGCTCTTCGACGCTGTGGACGCCAGAGGCGACCGCGATGATCCCGGAACGTGTGGCGAGCGCGGCTTCAACATCGCGGGGGGTATCCCCCACAAGCACAACAGGCACGTCATCCGGCACGCCCCGAAGGCGCTGCGCCCGCTCACGGGCAACAGCGACCAATCCTGAACGTTGATGAGCGTCAGCCCCATAAGCGCCGACGGGAAGATCCAGCACCGGTTCGCTCGGGGCGGACCCGGCCAGTGCCGTAAAGGCGGCGGCGTAGATCTCCTTGCTCACTCCGGCGTTCTCGATGAGCGTGTGGTCGATGTCCCACAGGACGGTGAGCTCCATACGCCCAGCGTAAATTTCCTGATCGCACCTTCGGCCTTTGAAGAACGTCCCATAACTTCCTTGCCCGCTCCGAACGGCCTCCGCTTGTATGGCCGCTGTGAACGAGCGACTGCACTCCGTACTTGCCCAGCGGGGCGTATCACCAGAGTTGCTCGCCGAGGTCTGTGAGGTGGACCCCAAGACTGTCGGCAGGTGGCTCGGAGGCCGCGTACCCCATCCACGTCACCGCTTCCGTGTTGCCCAGCACTTGCGGGTGGAGGAACTGTTCCTCTGGCCGACTCCGGCGCCCGGTGCCGGGCAGCCCAACGCCGGGGCGGGCTTGGAGCTGATCGGGACCTACCAGAACCGCGCCAGCGTTCCCCGGGACATGTGGCTCTCGCTGCTGCAGGGGGCCCAGGAGCAGATCAGCGTCCTCGTCTTCTCCGGCACCTTCTTCGCGCAGTCCAACCCCCACGTCGCCAGGATGCTCGCCGCCCGCGCGGCAGACGGTGTTCACGTACGCCTCTGCTTCGGCGAATCGAACGGCCGGGCAGCGGCCGTCCGCGGCCGCGAGGAGGGCATCGGCGACACACTCGCCGCGAAGATCCGCGCCTCCCTGACCTACTACCGCCCCTTGATGTCCGAGACGGGCTGCGAGGTCAGGCTGCACGACACGACGCTCTACACCTCCCTGTTCCGCTATGACGACGACCTGCTGGTCAACCCGCACGTCTGGGGCCAGCCGGCCAGCGCGAACCCCCTGCTGCATCTCAAGAGAGCTGACGCCGCAGGGTGGTTCGGCCACTACGCTCAGAGTTTCGAAACTGTCTGGGCTACCGCGCGGCCCTGGACACCAGACCAGGACGGGGCCTCATCGCATGGGCAGGACTGAGTACTACAACGATCCCCGGGCCCCCAAGGCGAACACACTCATTCCCGCCAACAACCTGCTCGTGGTCGACGGCAACGGTGCCATCCTGCTCCAGCGCCGCCGCGACACCGGCCAGTGGGCCTTGCCGGGCGGCGCACAGGACATCGGTGAGACGGCAGCGCAGTGCGCGGTGCGCGAATGCCAGGAGGAGACCGGCATCATCGCCGAGATCACCGGGTTCCTGGGGGTCTACACGAACCCCCACCACATCGTGGCGTACAACGACGGCGAGATCCGCCAGCAGTACGAGAACACCTACATCGGCCGTCCAGTAGGAGGCGAGCCGACCGTCAACGACGAAGCGGATGCCGTCCGTTACGTCCAGCCGTCAGACCTGGACCAGTACGACATCCACCCCAGCATGCGCCAGCAGATCGGGGACTATCTCGCCGGTACCTACCCCTACCTGGGCTGAGCCGCCAGAGCCGCATCCACCCGGTGCACAGCAGCGTGGATGCCCGGGGACGCCCGACGGACGAATCGCCCCACCAGGCTGTCAGCGCCGTAACGGGTAGTGATCTCCGCCAGACGCGCCTCGACGGAGGTCTCCTCGCCGTCGGGCGTCGTCGTCATGTCGCAGTACACAAGGGCGTCCACCAGGCGCTGATCGTCGAGCAGAGGAAACTCCGCCTCCAGCGCGTCTCGCAGCCCGCGCTCCTCGGCCTCCAGCAAGGCCAGCGAGTGATTCGCCACCAGCCGGACCAGCCGGTCATCCGCAGTGTGGCTGTCACGAAGAAACCTGGCGCCATCCAGCGGATGAAACCCCGTCACGGCCAGCCGCGGGGCGTAACCCACGTCGTGCAGGACGGCCGCAGAGGCCAGCAGCTCCGCGTGGTCTCCCAGGACCCCGGCCACTTCGTCCGCGCGACGGGCGACCCCTTGCGAGTGCGCCCACCTGCGGGGAAGCACCCCGCTCAGCTCCGCATCGGCCACACTGCGTGCCCACTTCGCCATTGCTCCGCTGCTCATGGCCGAATACTTGCCCGCAGCCCTCGCCTGACACTCGGTCCTCCACCTGACAAGTACTGGGGCAGAGGCCCGCTCCGGTCGGGTCGAGGCCCGCGCCGGCCGGGCGGCCGCGCTTCAGCTCCCGGCGTACGGCTACGCCGACTCCCGTACCACCAGCTCCGGTTCGAAGACGACCGAGGTGACGGGGCGGTCCGGGTGTTCGATGCGTTCCTGCAGCAGCCGCGCCATCTCGGCCGCCATCCGCTCCACCGGCTGCCGCACCGTCGTCAGGGGCGGCCGGCAGGAGGCGGCCACCGAACTGTCGTCGAATCCCACCACGGCCACATCCTCGGGGACCCGCCTGCCGTGCTCCCGCAGTACCAGGCAGGCACCCTGCGCCATCAGGTCGTTGGCCGCGAACACCGCGTCCAGGTCAGGGTGTTCGTCCAGCAGCCGGGCCATCGCGTCCACCCCGCTGTGCAGGGTGAATCCGCCCTCGGCCACCGGTACGTCCCGGTGCCCGTGGCGCGCCATCGCCGCCCGGAACCCGGCCAGCCGCTCTTCGCCCGCGGTGATGTCCTGCGGCCCCGCGATGGTCACGGGGCGGCGGCAGCCACGGGCCAGCAGATGGGCGGCGGCCAGCTCCGCGCCGTCCCGGTGGGCGAGGTCCACGTAGCTGATGGGGACGGCACCGGCGGGCCGCGCGAACAGGACGGCGGGCAGTCCGGCCGCCGCGACCATGCCGGGCAGCGGGTCATCGGCATGGGTGGAGACGATGAGCGCACCGTCGGCGCTGCCCTGCCGCAGATAGCCGACGACCTGGTCACGGGCGTCGGGGGTCTCGGCGAACATCAGCACCGGATGCATGGAGCGCGGCCGGAGGTATCCGACCACCCCGGCGGCCACCCGGCCGAAGAACGGATCGGCGAACACCCGGGATGCGAAGGCGTTCTGCTCGGCCTCCGACGCGTCGCCCGCGCCGGACACGACCAGGGCGATGGTCTCGGCCCGTCGCGTCACCAGGGCCCGCGCGGCCCGGTTCGGTGTGTACCCGGTCGCGGCCACCGCGTCGCGTACGGCCTGCTGGATCGCGGGGTCGACATTGCGGATGCCGTTGACGACGCGCGACACGGTCGCACGGGAGACTCCCGCCGCGCGCGCCACGTCCTCCAGGGTGGGCATGGCGGCGGGCGCCTCGGACTCTCTGCTCATGGACGCACTGTAGTGGGAGAGGGGGGAGAGCGCTCTCCCTCTCTGTGTCACTACCTCATCGCAGGTCCTCTGCGGCGGTGCGACGTGCCGTCCATCGGGTGAATATCGGCCGGTCCTGAACTCATTGGGCCCAGGGCTTCACTCGGATGCCCCGGTCTCCGGTGGCGGGGTGTCAGATTCCTGCTGATGGTGAGGACGTCGCCTCTGCGAATCGATGTGCCGACGGAGTGTCAGCCTTCGCAGTCGTGGCGAAAGGACAACTCTCACATGCGCACTGCCCGTACCCTGCTCGCGTCAGCTGCTGTGACTGCCGCCCTTGCCTTTACCGCTCCTGCCGCATACGCCCTGACGACCACCGGCGCGCCCAGCTCGGACAGCGGCTCGTCCGCCAGCAGCGACCGCCACGACAACTCCGGCGACAGTGAGGGCGGCGGTCGCGGCGACCACGGCCATGACCACGGCCAGGGTGACCACGACCATGGCCGTGACCATGACCACGGTGACCACGACCACGGCCGTGACCACCACCGTCCGCAGGGCGGTATGCGTACGGGTGGTGGCGCTCTCGCCATGACTCCTGCGGTGACCACGGGCGACGACGGTGGTGACGCGTACGGTGACGACGGTCACGGGCAGGGCGACGACGACCACGGCCGTGACCATGACCACGGGCAGGGTGACCACGACCACGGGCGTGACCACGACCACGGTGACCACGACCACGGCCGTGACCACCACCGTCCGCACGGTGGTATGCACACCGGCGGTGGCGCTCTCGCCATGGTTCCTGCGGTGACCACGGGCGACGACGGTGGCGACGCGTATGGCGACGACGGTCACGGGCAGGGCGACGACGACCACGGCCGTGACCACGACCACGGGCAGGGTGACCACGACCACGGGCGTGACCACGACCACGGTGACCACGACCACGGCCGTGACCACCACCGTCCGCACGGCGGCATGCACACCGGCGGTGGCGCCCTCGCCATGAACACGGCGCTGACCATGGGCGACGACGGTGAGTCCGCCGCCGGCATGGACCGGGACGACTCCTGGAAGGACGACTCGTGGGAGGAAGGCTCCAGCGATGACAGTTCCTGGAACACCGACCAGTCTCCCGGCCTGAACCACCACCGTCCGCACGGTGGCATGCACACCGGTGGGGGCGGCCTGGCGGCCAACAGCGGTGTGGCCGCCGGTTCGCTGCTGCTCCTCGGCGGCGTCGGTGCGGGCGTCTACATGATCCGCCGCCGTCGCAACGCCTCCGGCCTGTCGATGGCCTGACCGCCACCCCGCTCGCACCAGCAGCGTTGACGAGGCCACCGCCCCGAGGGGCGGTGGCCGCAACGCTTGTACGCCCCACCCCGAGTCCCACCGCGAACCACATCCCCAGTCACACCCGAACCACATCCCGAGCCACATCCCGAGCCACACCCCGCACCCCAGGCAGCACCCTCCTCTCTCCTGCCGCCCCTCCTCGTCCTTTTCCACCGCCCCGCCCGAAAGGCAGCACACCCGATGGCCGCTGAGAAGCTTCCCCAGCCGAAGCCTTCCGTCCCGTCCGCGCAGAGCACCGTGCCCCCGAAGAACGCGGTGCGTCCCCTGCACCGCGTCCTGGTCTGGCCCGCCGCGGCGGCGTGCGCGGGCGCTCTCCTGCTCTGCAACTCCTTCGGAATCGGCTTCGGCAGCCCGGCGGGTGACGCCAAGGTGCAGTCCGGGCCCGCCGCCGCTGCCTCCACGGCCCCCCGTGCCCCCGCGACGGCCGCCCCGCTGCCCCACTCCGATCCGACCCGGCTGAAGATCCCGACCATCGCCGTCGACGCACCGTTCACCGCACTGGACCTCGACAAGACGGGCCGCCTCAACCCGCCGCCCGCGGACAACACCAACATGGTCGGCTGGTACCGGGGCGGCGCCACCCCCGGAGAGCGCGGCGCGTCGATCGTCGCAGGCCATGTCGACACCAAGACCGGCCCGGCCGTGTTCCTGCTGCTGCGGACCCTCAAGCCGGGAAACGAAGTGGACATCACCAGGAAGGACGGCACGGTCGCCACCTTCAAGGTCGACTCCGTCGAGACGTTCAGCAAGGCCGACTTCCCCGACCAGCGCGTCTACGGCGACACCCCCGACCCCCAGCTCCGCCTGATCACCTGCGGCGGCTCGTACAACAAGGACGCCCAGGACTACGAGGACAACGTGGTCGTCTTCGCCCACCTCGCCTCGTCCAAGAACGCCTGAGAGAGGGGCTGTTGAGGGCAGCCGCCGACCGGCCGACGCTCACGGCCTGAGCACGGTGAGCCTGAACGGCCCCCGCTCGCCCGCCGCATGGGCCACCGCCTCGTTCGCATCGTCCAGGGCGAAGTCCGTGACCGTGAAGTGGTCCAGGTCCAGCAGGCCCGAGCGGATCAGGGCGATCATGCGCGGGACCGCGTCGCGCGAGCACAGCCACTGGCCGCGGACCGTGATGCTGTTGCGCATCAGCCAGAGGTACGGCAGGCCGAGGTCGTCGCCGCCCCCCATGCCGACACCGCCCATCAGGACGACCCTGCCGAACTCGCGGACCGTCATCGCCGCCGCCCGGACCGGTGCCGGGCCGGCGGCGGGCGGCAGCAGGTCGAGTACGCAGTCGACCGCGCCCGGGGCCGCGCGCTTCATCCGTACGGTGTCCTCGGCCGCGTCGCCGGTGAGGCGTACGGGGCGCAGCCGCGGGCCGAAACGGTCGGCCAGCGCGTCCAGGACCTTCTCGTTGCGGCCCGGCGCGATCACACAGCCGGCCCCCATGGCCAGCGCCACGGCGACGGCGGCGCTGCCGAAGTTACCGGTGGCGCCGCTCACCAGGAGCGTCTCGCCCGCACGCAGCTCCGCCGCGAGGAGGCCCCCGTACGGCACGAGCAGGACTTGCAGGGCACACCACCGTCCGGCGTCCGCCGGGTCGAGCGGGCCGATGGGGGCGGCGTTCTCGGTCGGGACGCGGATCTGCCCGGCGAAGGCCCCGTCGTGGAAGTACCGCTGGAGGCGGAGCCCGCCGTCGCCGCGGGCGCTGAGGCCCTGCAGGGTGATGTCGGGGGCCGGCGCGCCGTCGCGTGCGCGGACGGCGGGGTCGCAGAGGACCCAGTCGCCCACGGCGAGGGTGGTGGCGTCGGGTCCCACGGCGCGGACCCGGCCGGTCCCCCCGGACCCCGGGACCACCGGCAGGTCGAGCAGATAGCCCCGCTCGCCGCTGAACACCTCGGCGGCGTAGGGGAGTACGCCCGCCGCGACGACATCGACGAGCACCTCGCCGGTCCCGATGACCGGGTCGGGGACGGTCTCGACCGCCAGGGGTGCTCCGAATGCCTTCAGGACTGCGGCTTTCATCGTGCTGGTCCTCCTGCGGTGGGGATGCTGTGGGGATACGGCCCTGTTGCCGGGGCCAGCCTCACCGGCCCGCACGGCCGGATCCAGGACCGGCGTGATCCTAGGATTGGTCACTCCCTGGCAACTTCCTGGTACCCCGCCGGCACTCCGCGGCGGGGCGGTGCCGGTGAGGAGAGTGGTGTGTCCATGACGGATACGGTTCCCGGCGCGCTCGGCGACTTCCTGCGGTCGCGACGCGAGCGGCTGAGCCCCGGGGCCGTCGGTCTCGCGGGCGGGCGGCGGCGCCGGACACCCGGGCTGCGGCGCGAGGAGGTGGCGGAGCTCGCGGAGATCGGCGTCGACTGGTACGTCCGGCTGGAGCAGGGGCGGGCGGTCAGCCCCTCGGCCGGCACCGTCGACGCGCTGGCCCGCGCCCTGCGCCTCGACCCGGCCGAGCATGCCCATCTGCGCGCGCTGGCCGCCCGGTCGGGGCGGTCCGGCTTCGTCCGGGAGACCGTGCCGGACGGGATCCGGCGGCTGGTCACGAGCCTCGGCCAGCCCGCCTATGTCACGGGCCGCCGGTGGGACCTGCTGGCCTGGAACGCGGCGGCGGCCGACACCCTCACGGACTTCGGCCTGCTGCCCGACGCGGACCGCAATGTCCTGGTCCAGCTGCTGACCGACCCCGCCGCCCGGCGCCTCTTCGGGGCCGGCTGGGCGGACGAGGCGCGGCGCGTGGTGGGGCAGTTCCGGGCGGCGCACGATCTGTGGGCGGGCGATCCGGCCTTCCGGGGTCTGGCGGAGCGGCTGCGGCGGGAGAGCCCGGAGTTCGCCGGCTGGTGGGAGGGGCACCACATCCGTACCGGCGGCGAGGCCGGACAGAAGGTGCTGCACCATCCGCGCCGGGGCCTGCTCCGCTTCGAGTACGCGAGCTTCCAGGCCACTGACGACCCGGCGCTGCGGCTCACGGTCTACACGCCGGTGTGACCCGCGGCCTGCCTGCCGGTGTGATCAGCGGCCCGCGTGCCGGTGGGACCCGGACGTGTGACCCGCAAGGGTGTGACCCGCCCCACGTTCCGAGTGTCCCGCTCCATCCCGGGCAGGCATGCTCACCGAGCGGCCGTGCCACCTGACGGTGATCGGTGAGTGAGCGGGACATCTCACGATCTGGTACATACGGGGTGTCGTACGGCCGCTCGTTAAACTGAGCCGACCGCAGAAATGACTGGATCGAGGAGCGCACGTGGGCCTTGTCGTGCAGAAGTACGGAGGCTCCTCCGTAGCCGATGCCGAAGGCATCAAGCGGGTCGCCAAGCGAATCGTCGACGCCAAGAAGAGCGGCAACCAGGTGGTTGTCGTGGTGTCAGCGATGGGCGACACGACGGACGAGTTGATCGATCTTGCCGGGCAGGTGTCGCCGATTCCTGCCGGGCGGGAATTCGACATGCTGCTGACCGCCGGAGAGCGGATCTCCATGGCCCTGCTGGCCATGGCGATCAAGAACCTGGGCCACGACGCCCAGTCGTTCACGGGCAGCCAGGCCGGTGTCATCACCGACTCGGTCCACAACAAAGCGCGGATCATCGATGTCACACCGGGGCGGATCCGCACCGCACTCGACGAGGGCAACGTGGCGATCGTCGCCGGTTTCCAGGGTGTGTCGCAGGACAAGAAGGACATCACCACCCTCGGCCGCGGCGGCTCGGACACCACCGCCGTCGCACTCGCCGCGGCGCTCGACGCGGAGGTCTGTGAGATCTACACGGACGTCGACGGTGTCTTCACCGCCGACCCCCGGGTCGTCAAGAAGGCCCGGAAGATCGACCGGATCTCCTTCGAGGACATGCTGGAGCTCGCCAGCTCCGGCTCCAAGGTGCTGCTGCACCGCTGCGTCGAGTACGCACGCCGCTACAACATCCCGATCCATGTCCGGTCCTCGTTCTCGGGGCTCCAGGGCACATGGGTCAGCAACGAAGCACGAGTCGAAGCACAAGGGGACCCGACAGTGGAGCAGGCCATCATCTCGGGTGTCGCGCACGACACCTCCGAGGCGAAGATCACCGTCGTCGGTGTGCCCGACAAGCCGGGCGAGGCCGCGGCGATCTTCCGCGCCATCGCGGACAGCCAGGTCAACATCGACATGGTCGTGCAGAACGTCTCCGCCGCTTCGACCGGTCTGACCGACATCTCCTTCACGCTCCCCAAGGACGAGGGCCGCAAGGCCGTCGACGCGCTGGAGAAGTCGAAGCCGGTCGTCGGCTTCGAGTCGCTGCGCTACGACGACCAGATCGCCAAGATCTCGCTCGTCGGCGCCGGTATGAAGACCAACCCCGGTGTCACCGCGACCTTCTTCGAGGCGCTCTCGGACGCGGGCGTGAACATCGAGCTGATCTCGACGTCCGAGATCCGTATCTCCGTGGTCACCCGTGCCGACGAGGTCAACGAGGCCGTGCGCGCCGTGCACACCGCCTTCGGTCTCGACAGCGACTCCGACGAGGCGGTCGTCTATGGGGGCACCGGGCGATGACCGGCACCGGCCTCCGGGCAGGAGGAGGCCGTAAGCCGGCCCTCGCGGTCGTGGGAGCGACCGGGGCCGTCGGCACCGTGCTGCTCCAGATGCTGTCGCAGCACGCCGACATCTGGGGCGACATCAGACTCATCGCCTCCCCGCGCAAGGCCGGCCGCAAGCTGGTCGTGCGCGGGGAGGAGTCCGAAGTGCTCCCGCTCACCGAGGAAGCCTTCGAGGGCGTCCAGGTCGCGCTCTTCGTCGTCCCCGACGACGTCGCGCGCGAGTGGGCGCCCGTCGCCGCGTCCAAGGGCGTGGTGGTCGTGGACAGCTCCGGCGCCTTCCGGATGGACCCGGACGTGCCGCTCGTGGTGCCCGAGGTCAATCCGCACGCCGTACGGCTCAGGCCGCGCGGCATCGTCGCGTCCCCGCACTGCACCACGCTCGCGATGATCGTCGCGGTCGGCGCGCTGCACGCCGAGTTCGGGCTGCGCGAGCTGGTCGTCTCGACGTACCAGGCGGTGAGCAGCGAGGGCGTCCCCGGTGTGGAGGCGCTGCGCAGCCAGACCGCGCTGGTCTCCGGTACGGAGCTGGGGACGCACCCCGGGGACGTACGCCGCGCCGTGGGCGACGACACCGGGCCCTTCGCGGCCCCCATCGCGCTCAATGTGGTGCCCTGGGCCGGTACGCCCGCCGCCGACGGCTGGTCGTCCGAGGAGCTGATGCTCCGCGCCGAGACCCGCAGGATCCTGGACCGGCCCGCGCTTCCGGTGGCGGTGACCTGTGTACGGGTCCCGGTCGTCACCACCCACTCCCTCTCCGTGCACGCGCGCTTCGAGAACGAGCTGACGCTCGGCCGTGCGCACGAGATCCTGGCGACCGCGCCCGGTGTGGTGCTCTTCGACGACCCGGACGCGGGGGACTTCCCCACCCCGGCGGACGCGGTGGGCACGGACCCGGCCTGGGTGGGCCGGGTGCGGCGGTCCCTCGACGATCCGAACGCCCTTGACCTGTTCGTATGCGCCGACAACCTCCGTAAGGGTGCCGCGCTCAACGCCGCCCAGATCGCCGAGGCGGTCGCGGCCGAGACGGACTTCACGGGAAGCGCCGGAAGCTGACCGGCACCGCTGTCCCGAACCTGATCCTTTGTAGAAATTGTGTGTGGCCTGTGAGCAAGACGTACGCCGGAACCACTTGAACTGGGCCTTGTGCCTGTTACACGATTCAGTCTCCCGTGTGTCTGCAACCGCAGCCGGAACGGGTGCGTCTTTGGTGTGGCCCCGTCCTGTGCGAGATGCCGCAAGGCGTCGTGGAAAAAGGGGCATTGGGGGAGAACGGGTACGCATGAGGGCATTGGCCGCATCGTCAAAGGCGATGCCATACGCGTACAACCCTGGCGGGGGGAAGCGTGTCCAACTGGCGTGGCAGAGGTTCTCGATATTCCAGCGATGCCCGGGCGGGCCGCAGTGGTCCGTCCGCTCCGGCGTCCGCGTGTGCCCGGTGGGATGCCGGTGATCGCCCCCGTCCCCACCACCCGGCCCGGTTCCGTCCCGTCGCAGAGCGGCGAGGGTGCTGACGACGCCATGGCCTCCGGCACCACCGTCGACCACCTCACCGAGACCTACCGCGCCCACTACCGGTCGCTGCTGGGTCTCGCGGCGCTCCTCCTCGACGACACCGCCTCCTGCGAGGACGTCGTCCAGGAGGCGTTCATCCGCGTCCACTCGGCGCGCAAACGGGTCAGGGACCCCGAGAAGACACTCGCGTATCTGCGCCAGACCGTGGTGAACCTGTCCCGGTCCGCGCTGCGCAGGCGCATCATCGGGCTGAAGCTCCTCTCCAAGCCGATGCCGGACATGGCGAGCGCCGAGGAAGGGGCCTACGACCTCCTGGAGCGCGACGCGCTCAAGAAGGCCATGCGCAACCTCCAGCGCCGCCAGCGCGAGGTGCTGGTGCTCCGTTACTTCGGTGACATGACGGAGGCACAGGTGGCCGAGGCGCTGGGCATATCGCTGGGTTCGGTCAAGGCATACGGGTCGCGCGGCATCGCCGCGCTGCGGGTGGCCATGGAGGCACCGGCATGAGCGGGAAGAATCGTTACGGGCGGGAGATGCCCGCCGCATGGCGCAAGCAGCACGGCGGGCCGGGCCCGTCCGTGGACAACCAGGCGGGGAACGGAATGCAGAACGACGGTTCCGGCCATGAAGCCGACGGGTTCGACGAGCACGGAGCCGAGGGCCTGGACGAGCAGGAACTCGAACTGCGCCGGATGATGCACGGCGCCGTCCGGGAGCTCACCCCGTCCGACGACGCGCTCGACCGGCTGCGCAGGGCGGTGCCCGCGCGCCGGGCCAGGAAGCGGCAGATCGTGGTCGGCACGGCCGCGGCCGCGCTGCTCGTCGGGACCGCGATCCCGGCCTTCATCCATGTCGCGGGCTCGGGCGACGGGGTCAGGAACAACCCCGCGCTGGCGGGCAATGGCCACCGCACCCCCGGCTCCACGGACGCGGTGGCGCCCGGCGGCGGCAAGAAGGACAGCGGCAAACCGTCCGACGACGGCGAAGGCGACGGCCGGCACGGGAAGAAGGACGCTCCCAAGGGGGCCGGGAGCGGCAGCCACGGCGGCGCCGCAGGCGGGTCCACCGGCCCCTCGGGCAGGGCGCTCGACTCGCTGCCCGCCTGTACCGCCCACCAGCTCGGGGTCACCGGCGCGAACGCGGGAACGCCCCAGGCGGACGGCACGGTCTACGGAACCTTCCGGGTCTCCAACGTCTCGCACAGCCAGTGCGCGGTCAGCGACGCGGGCACCGTCAACTTCCAGGCGCTGGGCGCCGCCGACGCCGCCCGCATCACCGTGGTCGATCACACGGCGGGCGACGCGGCGGACGGCCTGCCCGACCCGTCGCAGGACGCGACCGGTCTGGTGCTCGGCCCGTCCCAGGCGTACGAGGTGAGGTTCGCCTGGGTCCCGGCCGCGACCTGTCCCACCGGCGGCGGCGCCACCCCCGACCCGACCCCGTCGTCGGGATCCGGCGGCACCGGAGGTTCGGCGGGAACGGGCGACGGCGGACAGCCCGGGAACGGCGGCACCGACGCCACCCCGCAGCTCGGCAGCGGTGACGGTACGTCGGACGGCAGCGTGGCCGTGGTGCACGAGGCGGAGCCGGGCGTACCGGCGGCGGAGGCGACCATCCCGAACGCGTGCGCGGGGACGATCTACCGCACGGGGCTGTTGACGGCCTCGTAACGGGTGGGGCGGTGGCCGCCCCGGGGACCCCGGGCGGCCGGAGCGGACCCGGCCCGGGCAGCCGACCGTACCGCTCGGGCAGCGGCCCGAACCGCCTGGTCGGACGCCCGAACGG
>NZ_JBHYWP010000028.1:0-53452 GCF_042751845.1 Streptomyces sp. NPDC059398
GGTATCAGCGAGGTGCCGGTGGCCGCCTCCACCTCGGCGATGACCCGGTCGGCCTCCTCGCGGACGATCTCCAGCTCCTGGACCGTGCCCACCAGCGGGATCATGATCTCCGCGCGCGGGTCGCCCTTGGCTGCCTTGCGCTCGGCCGCCGCCTCGGCGATGGCCCGTACCTGCATGGCGAACAGACCCGGGATGACCAGCCCGAGCCGCACCCCGCGCAGCCCCAGCATCGGGTTCTGCTCATGGAGCTTGTGCACCGCCTGGAGGAGGCGCAGATCGTTCTCGTTGGCGTCCTTGCGGGACTCGGCGAGTGCGACGCGGACCGAGAGTTCGGTGATGTCCGGAAGGAACTCGTGCAGCGGCGGGTCGAGGAGACGGACCGTGACGGGGAGCCCGTCCATCGCCTCGAACAGCTCGATGAAGTCCTTCTTCTGGAGCGGCAGCAGCGCGCCGAGCGCCTTCTCGCGCTCGTCGTCCGTGTCGGCCAGGATCAGCCGCTCGACCAGCTCGCGGCGCTCGCCGAGGAACATGTGCTCGGTACGGCAGAGGCCGATGCCCTGCGCGCCGAACCGCCGGGCGCGCAGGGCGTCCTCGGCGTTGTCCGCGTTGGCCCGCACCCGCAGCCTGCGGCGCCGGTCCGCGTACGCCATGATCCGGTGGACGGCCTCGACCAGTTCGTCCGCGTCGTCGGCGCCCGCGTGCATCCGGCCCTCGAAGTACTCGACGACCGGCGACGGGACGACCGGCACCTCCCCCGCGTACACCTTGCCCGACGAGCCGTCGATCGAGACGGTGTCGCCCTCCTCGATGACCGCACCGTTCGGCGCGGTCAGCCGCCGGCGCTTGGTGTCGACCTCGATGTCCTCGGCGCCGCAGACACAGGTCTTGCCCATGCCGCGTGCGACCACGGCCGCGTGCGAGGTCTTCCCGCCGCGTGAGGTGAGGATGCCCTCGGCGGCGATCATGCCGTCGAGGTCGTCGGGGTTGGTCTCGCGGCGGATCAGGATGACCTTCTCGCCGGAGCGCGACCACTTGATCGCGGTGTACGAGTCGAAGACCGCCTTGCCGACGGCGGCACCCGGCGAGGCGGCGATGCCGCGTCCGAGCAGGTCGGCCTTGGCCTGGCCGTCGAAGCGCGGGAACATCAGCTGGGCGAGCTGCGCCCCGTTGACCCGCTGGAGCGCCTCGGCCTCGTCGATGAGCCCCTGGTCGACCAGCTGGGTGGCGATACGGAACGCGGCGCCTGCGGTGCGCTTGCCGACGCGGGTCTGGAGCATCCACAACTGGCCGCGCTCGATGGTGAATTCGATGTCACAGAGATCCTTGTAGTGGGTCTCCAGGGTCTCCATGATCTGCATGAGCTGGTCGTACGACTTCTTGTCGATCTGCTCCAGATCGGCGAGCGCCACGGTGTTGCGGATCCCCGCGACGACATCCTCGCCCTGCGCGTTCTGCAGGTAGTCGCCGTAGACGCCCTGGTGGCCGCTGGCCGGGTCGCGGGTGAAGGCGACACCGGTACCGGAGTCCGGGCCGAGGTTGCCGAAGACCATCGAGCAGATGTTGACGGCGGTGCCGAGGTCGCCGGGGATGCGCTCCTGACGCCGGTAGAGCTTGGCGCGGTCGGTGTTCCACGAATCGAAGACGGCCCTTATGGCCAGGTCCATCTGTTCGCGCGGGTCCTGCGGGAAGTCCCGCCCGGCGGCCTGCTTGACGATCTTCTTGAAGCGGCCGACGAGCTTCTTGAGGTCGCCGGCTTCGAGATCGGTGTCGACGCTGACCTTCTTGGCCTTCTTCGCGGCCTCCAGGGCCTCCTCGAAGAGTTCGCCGTCGACGTCGAGCACGGTCTTGCCGAACATCTGGATGAGGCGGCGGTAGGAGTCCCACGCGAACCGCTCGTCGCCCGACTGCTTGGTGAGTCCGGCCACGGACTTGTCCGAGAGGCCGATGTTCAGGACGGTGTCCATCATGCCCGGCATGGAGAACTTGGCGCCCGAACGGACCGAGACGAGCAGCGGGTTGTCGGCCTGGCCGAGCCTCTTGCCCATCGTCTTCTCCAGGGCGGCGAGGTGCGCACTCACCTCGTCGCGGAGTTCGACGGGCTCGTCGCCGCTGTCGAGGTACGTCTTGCACGCCTCGGTGGTGATGGTGAAGCCCGGAGGGACGGGCAGACCGAGGTTGGTCATCTCGGCGAGGTTGGCACCCTTCCCGCCGAGCAGGTCCTTGAGGTTGCGGTTGCCTTCGGTGAAGTCATAAACGAACTTCTGCGGCGCTTGCGCCTGAGTTACGTGGGGTTCTGCGTTCTTCGATTCCGGCACGGGACTCGACTCCTCGCGGACTGGCTGCCCTGACGGCGAGGAACATACCCAGATCGAAGGCTCCTGGGTACGTCCACCTGGTCGCCGTACGGCCGTAACCACTCGTCTGCCAGCAGATCGAAAGTGATCGTGAGGGCGGGGTTCAGCACCCGTTGAATTCAACCCTTGAAGGCATCACTTCGGTCCGTAGCCAGGTGTGAGGCATGTGTGGGCAGTTTCGGCCACCCTTGGCGATATCGAGTTCACTGCGAGAACGATTGCCACCTGGCACCCAGTGCCAGGCTTTGAGAAGTACACTCCAGGTTTAATCGCTCATCTGAGCAACCACCCGATCAGAGGTGGCGAGAATCACGCCACCCGACTGGGTCTCAGGCCACTATTCGGACCTTCCTGGTTCGCCTGGCGGACAGGCATTCCCGCAGAGCGGTGCAGTGTGCACTCAGTGCCGTGCCGTACATCGGGCCGGGGGCAGCCGGAGCCGCGCTCTCCCCCGGGAAAAGCCCGAAGCCCCCCGTCCCGCTCGGATGAGCGGTGGCGACGGGCGAGGGGCGAGGATCGCTGGGGCGGGCACCCGGCGCGGGCACCCGGCCGGTCAGCCGCCCGACGTGTCCAGTTCGGCATCCGCGCTGATGCCCGAGCAGTCGTACGGATCCTTCAGCCAGCCGTCGGGCAGGACGACCCGGTTGTTCCCCGAAGTGCGCCCGCGCGGCCCGTCCGCGCCGTCCGGCCACGGCTGGTCCAGGTCCAGCTCCTGGAGCTGGCTGCCCAGCTCGTCCAGCGACGAGGTGACCGCGAGCCGCCTGCGCATCTCGGAGCCGACCGCGAACCCCTTCAGATACCAGGCCACATGCTTACGGAAGTCGATCACGCCACGGGTCTCGTCACCGATCCACTCGCCGAGCAGCGTCGCGTGCCGCAGCATGACCGCCGCGACCTCGCGCAGCGCGGGCGCCTGCCGGGCCCGCGTGCCCTCGAAGCCGCTCACCAGATCGGCGAAGAGCCAGGGCCGCCCCAGGCAGCCGCGCCCCACGACCACCCCGTCGCAGCCGGTCTCCCGCATCATCCGCAGCGCGTCGTCCGCGCACCAGATGTCGCCGTTGCCGAGCACCGGGATCTCCGGGACATGCTCCTTGAGCCGGGCGATCGCGTCCCAGTCGGCGGTCCCCCCGTAGTGCTGGGCCGCGGTCCTGCCGTGCAGCGCGACGGCGGTGACGCCTTCGTCGACCGCGATCCGGCCCGCGTCGAGATAGGTGAGGTGGTCGTCGTTGATGCCCTTGCGCATCTTGATCGTGACGGGCACGGCGCCGCCCGCGTTGGAGACCGCCTCATGCAGGATCGCCCGCAGCAGCGGCCGCTTGAAGGGGAGCGCCGAGCCGCCGCCCTTACGGGTGACCTTGGGTACCGGGCAGCCGAAGTTCAGGTCGATGTGGTCGGCCAGATCCTCGTCCACGATCATGCGGACCGCCTTGCCGACGGTGACCGGGTCGACTCCGTACAGCTGGATCGAGCGCGGTGTCTCGGTCTTGTCGAAGTGGATCAGCTGCATGGTCTTGGCGTTGCGCTCCACCAGCGCCCGCGTCGTGATCATCTCGCTGACGAACAGGCCCTTACCGCCGCTGAACTCGCGACAGAGCGTGCGGAAGGGGGCGTTGGTGATACCCGCCATGGGGGCGAGCACGACGGGCGGCTGCACGGAGTGCGGGCCGATGGAGAGCGTGGTCATGAATCCATTGTCGCGTACACCGTGCCACGTACACCGAACTCGTTAGTTAACCGTACTATTCATACATGCCCGAGCTCACCCACCGCCGGCGGATGCTGGTGCTCGCGATCTGCTGCATGAGCCTGCTGATCGTCAGCCTCGACAACACCGTCCTGAACGTCGCCCTCCCCTCGATGCAGAAGGAGCTGCACGCGTCGGTCTCCGGACTCCAGTGGACGATCGACGCGTACACGCTGGTCCTGGCCTCGCTGCTGATGCTCGCGGGTTCGACGGCCGACCGGATCGGGCGGCGCAGGGTCTTCATGGCGGGTCTGGTGATATTCACCCTCGGCTCGGCGCTCTGCTCGATCGCCCCCAATCTGGAGTCGCTGGTCGTCTTCCGGATGGTGCAGGCCGTCGGTGGCTCGATGCTCAACCCGGTCGCGATGTCGATCATCACCAACACCTTCACCGAGCCGCGCGAACGCGCCCGCGCCATCGGTGTCTGGGGTGGCGTCGTCGGGATCTCGATGGCGGCGGGCCCGATCGTCGGCGGCCTCCTGGTGGACTCGGTCGGCTGGCGTTCGATCTTCTGGATCAACCTTCCGGTGGGCCTGGCCGCGCTGGCCCTCACCTGGCGTTACGTACCGGAGTCGCGGGCCCCGAAGGGCCGCAGGCCGGACCCGGTGGGCCAGTTGCTGGTCATCGCGCTGCTGGGCTCGGTGACGTACGCGATCATCGAGGCCCCGTCGGCCGGCTGGACTTCCCCGCTGATCCTCTCCTTCACCGGGGTGGCCCTGCTGGCACTCGCGGGTCTGGTGCTGTACGAGCCGAGGCGCCCGGAACCCCTGATCGACCTGCGGTTCTTCCGGAGCGCGCCGTTCAGCGGCGCCACCGTCATCGCGGTGTGCGGCTTCGCCGCGCTCGGCGGGTTCCTCTTCCTCAACACGCTCTATCTGCAGGACGTCCGCGGCCTCTCCGCGCTGCACGCGGGTCTCTACATGCTGCCGATGGCGGCACTGACCTTCCTCTGCGCACCGTTCTCGGGACGGCTGGTGGGCAATCGCGGGCCGCGGATCCCGCTGCTGGCCGCGGGGGTGGCGATGGCGCTGAGCGGTCTGTGCTTCGCGGTGCTCGACGCCGAGAAGCACACCCCGCTGCTCTTCACCGGCTATGTGCTGTTCGGGATCGGCTTCGGCATGGTGAACGCGCCGATCACCAACACCGCCGTCTCCGGGATGCCCCGCGCGCAGGCCGGGGTCGCGGCAGCGGTCGCTTCGACCAGCCGGCAGATCGGATCGACGCTGGGGGTCGCCGTGATCGGGGCCGTGCTGGCATCGGGCGTGAGCGGGGCCGCGCACACGGCGGGCTTCGCCGGAGCCAGCCGTACCGCCTGGTGGATCATCACCGGGTGCGGTCTGGCGGTCCTGGTCTTCGGGCTGCTCACCAGCGGGAGGTGGGCACAGCGCTCGGCCCGGCGGACCGCGGAGCGGCTCGACGCCCCCGAGACGGCTCAGACGGTGGCGGACGCCAACGCGTAGAGCCGCTCCAGGCGTTCACGGGATTCGGCGTTGGCCGGTACGTAGGTCACCATGCGCGGGCCGGACGCCGGGCCGAGCCAGAGGTCGGTGTGGTCCACGAGCAGCGGCCCGACATACCGGTTGTGGAAGCGCTTCGTCCGGCTGCCGGGGCCGATGATCTCGTGCCGCGCCCAGACCTCACGGAACTCGGGCGACACCGCCTCCAGCCGCTTGAGCAGCGCCTTCCAGGCGGGCTCCGCCAGATGCCCGGCCATCGACGCACGGAACTTGGCGGCCATCACCCGGTGCATGGCGTCGAGGTCGACGGCCGAGGACTTCCAGTCCTCGTTGGTGTACGAGAGCAGCATGCAGTTGCGGTCCTCGGGGGCGACGGCGTCCAGGTCGCAGAGCAGCCGGCCGTAGGTGCGGTTGTACGCGAGGATGTCGTAACGGCTGTTCTGGATGCAGGCGGGGACCGGGTCCAGCTGCTCGATCAGGGACGAGAGCGCCGGTGTGATGGAGGGGCAGACCGCGCCGGGCGACGGGTCGACGGCGCCGGCCAGCGAGAAGAGGTGGGCGCGTTCGTGCAGGTCGAGCAGGAGCGCACGGGCGATGGCGTCCAGGACCTGCGGGGAGACCGTGATGTCACGGGCCTGCTCAAGCCAGGTGTACCAGGTGACGCCCACGGCGGAGAGCTGGGCGACCTCCTCGCGGCGCAGCCCCGGGGTCCGGCGCCGGGCGCCGCGCGGCAGCCCCGCCTGCTCGGGCGTGATGCGCTCGCGGCGGCTGCGCAGGAAGTCGGCCAGCTCGTGCCTGCGTACATCGGTCTCCGGCGCAACTGTCGTCATGGTCCCAGAGTGCAGGACGGGGCAGGCCATTGCCAGGTACTGCTTGTACCAGGATAAGAAGACTCTGGTACCAGTCTGAGCGCCGGAGCATTCTCGGTTCCGTGAGCAATACGACAGCTACGACACGCACGACAGTACGGACTCCATCCACCCTTCCCGGCACCGTCCGCCGGCACGACCACCCCACCCCGGTGCTCTCCACGCTGGGCCTGTTCACGGTGCTGCTCGGCGCTGCGCTGCCGCTGATCGACTTCTTCATCGTCAATGTCGCCCTGCCCACCATCGACCACGACCTGGCCGCGGGACCCGCGATGCTGGAGCTGGTCGTCGCGGGATACGGCGTCGCGTACGCGGTGCTGCTCGTACTCGGCGGGCGGCTCGGGGACATGATCGGGCGGCGCAGGCTCTTCCTGATCGGCATGGCCGCGTTCGGCCTGACCTCGCTGGCCTGCGGTCTCTCGCCCGACGCCTGGACGCTGGTCGGCGCACGGGTGGCGCAGGGCGCCTCTTCGGCCCTGATGCTCCCGCAGGTGCTCGCCACCATCCAGGCCACCACGGCGGGCCCGCGGCGGGCGAAGGCCATGGGGCTCTACGGGGCGACGGCCGGGCTCTCGATGGTCGCCGGGCAGATACTCGGCGGCGTCCTGGTCGCCGCGGACGTGGCGGGCACCGGCTGGCGGTCGATCTTCCTGGTCAATGTGCCGGTCGCGCTCCTCGGTCTGGTGCTGGCGGTCCGCTCCGTACCGGAGACCCGGTCGGAGAAGCCCGCACCCGTCGACATACCCGGCACCCTGCTGCTGGCCCTCTCGCTGGTGACGCTCCTCGCGCCGCTCACCGAGGGCAGGGCCGCCGGGTGGCCGCTGTGGACCTGGATCTCGCTGGGGGTCTTCCCGTTCGCGGCTGCGGCCTTCTACCGCACGGAGCGGGCGGCCGACCGCAGGGGCGAGGTGCCGCTGGTGCCGCCGAGCCTGCTGCGGCTCGACTCACTGCGGCGCGGGCTCACGCTGGTGGTGCCGTTCTCGATCGGTTTCGGCGGATTCATGTTCGTCATCGCGGTCGCGCTCCAGCAGGGGCTGCGGATGGGTCCGGTGGCGGCGGGGCTGGCGCTCGTACCGATGGCCGCGGCCTTCTTCACCGCTTCGCTGGCCGGTCCCCGGCTGGTCGGCCGGTATGCGAGCCGGGTGGTGACCGCGGGCGGGGTGATCCAGGCCGTAGGGGTCGCGGTGCTCGCGGCGACCGTGTGGTGGGGCTGGTCCGGTCTCGGTATCGCGACCCTCGCCCCCGGCACCGCACTGGCCGGGTTCGGGCAGGGGCTCCAGCTGCCGGTGCTCTTCCGGATCGTGCTCTCCGACGTACCGGCGGAGCGGGCCGGGGTCGGCGGCGGTGTGATGACCACGACACAGCAGGCGTCGCTGGCGCTGGGGGTGGCCACACTCGGCACGCTCTTCCTGTCGCTGACCACATCGCTGGGGATGCGGGAGGCGCTGGCGGTGACGCTGCTGCTGCAGCTGGCCGCGGTCGCCGTGACCGCGCTGCTCAGCCTGCGGCTGCCGCGCACGGTGCGGTAGGGCCTGCCGGAGCGGAGCCGTAACGACGGTGGGGGCCGCGTGTGTAGGAGATGGAGGGCCCCCCCGAGTGTTTTCCGGGGTGTCCTTTTTGTGTGGTGGTGGGCCGCGGGGGAGCCCGCCGCGGGGGGGGTGTCGGTGTGGGGTGGGGGGCGGCGGTGCGGCGCCCGCTCCGCGGGGGGCGCGGGGGTCGGGGCCCCGCCCCCCCCCCCACCGTGCTGTGTACCGGGTTGAACTGTGGTGTGGCGTGGTGCCCGGCGTGTCAGCCCTCGGCGTGGGGCTTCGCGGTGCCGGTTGCCGCGCTGTCGGGCGTCGCGGTGGCGTCGGCCCCCGCGGCCCGCTCGCGCATCTTCTGGAGCAGTTCCTGCTTCTGGTCAGCGGCTGACCTGCGGTCCTCGGCGCCTGCGGCGGCCGAACTCTGCGCCCCCGCACGGGGCATCTTCTTGCGCTGTCCGCCCACGCCGAGAAGGTTGTTGCGACTCTTTGCCATGCCGGTCAGAGTACCGGGACCACCACCGGGGGACGCACCGTATTTTTCCGGGCCCGGCCCGGACGATGCGTACACGATCAACCGTTCCCCGTGGATGCGCGCAATGAATCGCCGCAGATGGACAAGGAACCTGCATTACGGGCCAGTACGCACGCCTCGTAGTGTTCTGCCCTGTACGTGGAGCGGTGGAGACCCCAGGCTCGGCGGTCCCCTCCTGCTGTGCGCCGGGACGCGCACCCGTGGACGGTGCCGTACGCGCGGGCCCCGCCGCCGGAGCAGGCAGCGATGAAGGAGCCTCACCGTGGCACGACCTGACGCAGCGCCGACCACCCGGGACCGGGCCGGTCCGGGCCCCGGCCCCAGGTCCGGCGGCGGCGGCTCCGGCTCCCCGCTGACGCGCCGCAAGCCCGTCGAGCGGCTGATCGCCGAGGGCGGGCAGGGCGAGGGCGGGCAGCTCAGGCGCTCGCTCGGCATGTGGCAGCTGACGATGATCAGCATCGGGGCCACCCTGGGCACCGGCATCTTCGTGGTACTCGGCGAAGCGGTCCCCAAGGCCGGCCCGGCCGTGGTGATCTCCTTCGTGATCGCCGGGCTCACCGCCCTCTTCTCGGCCCTCTCGTACGCGGAACTGGCGGGCACCATCCCGGTCTCCGGCTCCTCCTACTCGTACACCTACGCCACGATGGGCGAGTTCGTCGCCTGGCTCTGCGGCTGGTGTCTGATGCTGGAGTACGGCGTGTCCGTGGCGGCCGTCGCCGTCGGCTGGGGCCAGTACCTCAACGAGTTCCTGGACGGCACGATCGGCGTCACGATCCCCACCGCGCTCTCCGCGCCGCCCGGCGACGGCGGCATCGTCAACATCCCCGCGCTGCTCGTCGTCCTGCTGGCGATGGCCTTCCTGCTGGGCGGTGCCAGGGAGAGCGCCCGCGCCAACACGATCATGGTGGTCGTGAAGATCGCCTCGCTGGTCCTGTTCTGCGCGGTGGCCGCGTCGGGCATCAAGGCGGGCAACTACAAGCCCTTCATGCCGCTCGGCATGACCGGCGTCAGCGCGGCAGGCGCCAGCCTCTTCTTCTCGTACATCGGCTTCGACGCGGCCTCCACCGCAGGCGAGGAGGCCCGCGACCCCAAGCGCGACATGCCGCGCGCGATCATGCTCTCGCTGCTGATCGTCACCGCCCTCTACTGCCTGGTGGCTCTCGTCGCCGTCGGTGCCATGCCGTGGCAGGACTTCCACAACGCGGACGCGGCCCTCGCGCAGATCATGCGGGACGTCACCGGGCAGAGCTTCTGGGCCGTGCTGCTCGCCGCGGGTGCGGTCATCGCCATCGCGAGCGTGGTCCTGACCGTGCTCTACGGGCAGACCCGCATCCTGTTCTCGATGGCCCGCGACGGACTGGTCCCCAAGGTGTTCGCCAAGGTCGGCCCGCGGACCGGCGCCCCGGTCGCCAACACGCTGATCGTCTCGCTCCTCTGCGGCGTCCTCGCGGCGGTCGTCCCGCTGGGCGAGCTGGCCAACGCCACCAGCATCGGCACGCTCTTCGCGTTCGCGCTGGTCAACGCGGCGGTCATCGTGCTCCGCCGGACCCGGCCCGATATGCCGAGGAACTTCCGGGTGGCGTTCTCACCGGTCACCCCGGCCATCGGCTTCGCGCTCTGCCTCTGGATGATGACCAGTCTCGGCGCGAGTACCTGGGTGTGGTTCGGTATCTGGATGGCCGCCGGGCTCGTGCTGTACTTCGGCTACGGGATGCGCCGCTCCCAGCTCGCCCGCGAAGGCGCTTTGGCCCGCGAAGGCATGACCGCCCGAGAAGACTGACCGCCCGCCGAGAAGAAGTGTGATCCACCCGCCTTGCGACTGAACGATCTCGACGAACGCATCGTCCACGCCCTCGCCGAGGACGCCCGCCGCTCCTACGCCGACATCGGCACCCGGGTCGGGCTCTCCGCCCCCGCCGTCAAACGCCGGGTCGACCGGCTCCTCGCGTCCGGCGCCATCACCGGCTTCACGGTACGGGTGGATCCCGCGGCGCTCGGCTGGGAGACGGAGGCGTTCGTCGAGATCCACTGCCGTCACAACACCTCCCCCGAGGACATCCGCCGCGGTATGGCGCGCTATCCGGAGGTGGTTTCCGCCTCGACCGTCACCGGTGAGGCGGACGCGGTCGTGCAGATCTACGCCGAGGACGTACGCCACTTCGAACGGGTCCTGGAGCGCATCGCGGGCGAACCGTTCGTCGAGCGCACCAAGTCCGTGCTCGTGCTCTCGCCCCTCGTACGGCGGTTCAGCTCGGGGTCGCCCGCGTAGCGCCACGAAGTGACAGATATTGAAATCTGTTACCCGTCATGCCATAGTCGCCATGTACCGACCCCTGTCAGCTTCTGTTCCGGCGAAGGAGCCCGCATGGCCACCACTCCCGTACCCACCCGCACCCTGGGCACCGCAGGACCGCTGGTCTCCGCCATCGGCCTCGGCTGCATGGGGATGTCCGCGCTGTACGGCACCGCCGACCGCGCCGAGTCGATCGCGACCATCCACGCCGCACTCGACGCCGGGGTCACCCTGCTCGACACCGGCGACTTCTACGGCATGGGCCACAACGAGCTGCTGATCGGCGAAGCCCTGCGCACCGCCCCGGCCGCCCGCCGCGAACAGGCCCTCACCAGCGTCAAGTTCGGCGCACTGCGGACCGTCGAAGGCGGCTTCACCGGCTACGACGGCCGTCCGAACGCCGTCAAGAACTTCGCCGCGTACTCCCTCCAGCGGCTCGGCACCGACCACATCGACATCTACCGGATCGCCCGTGTCGACCCGGACGTACCGATCGAGGAGACGGTCGGCGCCATCGCCGAACTGATCGAAGCGGGCCACGTACGGCATGTGGGCCTCTCCGAGGTGGGCGCCGAGACCATCCGCAGGGCCGCCGCCACCACGACGATCGCCGACCTCCAGATCGAGTACTCGCTGATCTCCCGGGGCATCGAGGCCGAGATCCTGCCCACCACCCGCGAGCTGGGCATCGGCATCACCGCGTACGGGGTGCTCTCCCGCGGTCTGATCAGCGGCCACTTCACCCGCGACCGCGAGCTGGGCCCCGGCGACTTCCGGAGCATGAGCCCCCGCTTCCAGGGCGAGAACCTCCAGCACAACCTCGATCTGGTCGACGCGCTGCGCAAGGTCGCCGACCGGAAGGGCGCTTCCGTCGCCCAGACCGCCATCGCCTGGGTCTCGGCACGCGGCGAGGACATCGTCCCGCTGATCGGCGCCAGGACCCGTGAGCGGCTGGCCGAGGCCCTCGGCTCCCTCGGTGTCACGCTCGACGCCGACGACCTCGCCGCCATCGAGGAGGCCGTCCCGGCCGGATCCGCCGCGGGCGACCGCTACCCGGCCGCCCAGATGGCCCACCTGGACAGCGAGCACTGAGGCCCCGGGTACCGTCGCAGCGAGCGCAGGGGTCCCGGTACCGTCGGTAGCGCTCCACTCCCCCGCACGGCAGCGCATCCCCCGAAGGCAGCGCCGCACCGAAAGGCAGCGCAGACGCGATGACGCCCGAAGCCCTGACACCCGACCGCATTCTTGAGGCGACCGAGGATGTGCTGCGCCGCTACGGCCCGGCCAAGGCCACGGTGGTCGACGTGGCACGGGTGCTCGGGGTCAGCCACGGCAGCGTCTACCGTCACTTCCGTACCAAGGCGGCGCTGCGCGAGGCCGTCACGGAGCGCTGGCTGCACCGGTCGGAGGAGGAACTGGCCCGGTTCGCCGACGACCGGGAGGGCCCGGCGACCGCCCGGCTGCAGGACTGGCTGACGGCCCTCTTCGCGGCGAAGCGCCGCAAGGCGGGCGACGACCCGGAGCTGTTCGCCACCTTCGGGGTGCTGACCGGGGAGAACAGCGGAGTGGTGGAGCGCCATATCGGGGCGCTGGTCGGCCAGCTCGCCCGGATCATCGAGGACGGCTGCGCCCAGGGTGCATTCGCCCCCGTAGATGCGGAGTTCACCACGACGGCCCGCGCGGTCTTCGACGCGACCGGGCGCTTCCACGACCCGGTGTACGCCGCGGAGTGGAGCCGCGCCGGTATCGACGACGACTTCACCGCCGTACGGGATCTGCTGCTGCGGGGGGTCAGGGTCCGCTGAGGGGCGGGGGGCGGCCGTCGCGGCGGCCCCGGGGACCGGTGGGGCCCGCCGGACGTCCGCGTCGTCCCGGTTACGCTGCCGTCATGGCCAGCCACAAGCCCGTACGGACCATCGACGCCCGAAGTCTGCGCGCCCTCGCGCACCCGCTGCGCGTGCGCATCATGGAGTCGCTGCGCCGCGAGGGGCCCGCGACGTCCACCACGCTGGCCCAGGAGTTCGGCGAGAGCACCGGCACGGTGAGCTGGCATCTGCGGCAGCTGGCCGAGCACCACTTCATCGAGGAGGACACGGAGCGGGGCACCAGGCGGGAGCGCTGGTGGCGGGCGGTGGAGGACCGACAGGTGCTGCACACCGCGCAGTTGAGCAAGGAGGATCCTTCGGCGCGGGTCGCCGTGGACGCCTATGTGCAGGAGCTGATCCAGCTGTACTTCCAGCGGGCGTCCGCGTATGCGGAGCAGCAGTGGCCCGCGGAATGGGAGAGCGCGGGCACCATCGCCAACTGGGACGATCTGCGGCTGACCCCGGCACGGCTGCGGGAGCTGAACGACGAGCTGATGGCCGTGGTCGACAAGTACTACCCGGGGGAGGGTGAGTCGCCGGCGCCCGGATCGCTGCCGATCAGCGTTCAGCTCCAGTCGTTCGCACGCCACGAGGGTCGGAGTTGAGGAGCCACCACCCGTACCGCGAGGGCAGAGGCTGAGGCGCCACCCGCGCCACGAGCCAGAGCCAGAGGCTGAACAACCGCCCGGAAACAGTGCGGAGAATATTGCAGAGAACTCTCTGCAAACCACTTTGCAGAGAGTTCTCTGCAAGCTACCTTCATACGCATGCCGACTCCGGGTACACCAGCGCGCTCCACCTCCCGCAGCCTCCTGCTGCGCAACCGCGACTTCCGTCTCCTCTGGACGGGCTCGACCACCGGGAAGTACGGGGCGTCCGTGACCTCGGTCGCCCTGCCTCTGGTCGCGGTCACACTGCTGCACGCCTCCACCCTCCAGGTGGGCCTGCTCACGGCCGCGACCTGGCTGCCCTGGCTGCTCATCGGCTTGCCCGCGGGTGCCTGGGTGGACCGGCTGCCGCGCCGCCCGGTCATGCTCACCGCCGACGCCGCCGCACTGCTGCTCTTCGCCGGGGTCCCGGTCGCCGCCTGGCAGCACCTGCTCTCGATCGGCTATCTGCTGGCCACGGCGGTACTGGCCGGGACGGCCACCGTCTTCTTCCAGACCGCGTACACCGCACTGCTCCCCCACCTCGTCGCCCCCGAGGACCAGGCGGAGGGCAACTCCAAGCTGCACGGCAGCGAGTCGGCGGCGCAGCTCGCCGGAAACGGCTCGGGCGGCTTCCTGGTGGAGGCGGTCGGCGCCGCGAACGGGCTGTTCGTGAACGCGGCGACGTTCGCGGTGTCGTTCCTCTGCGTCCTGCGCATCAGGCACCGCGAGCCGCGCGGCCCGGTGACCGTGCGGGCGCGCGGAGCGCTCGGCCGGGAGATCCGCAAGGGGCTGCGGCTGACCTTCGGCGACCCGTATCTGCGCGCCATGGCCATCTCGGGCGGCGCCTCCAATCTGGCACTGATGGCATATCAGTCGATCCTGGTCGTCTTCCTGGTGCGCGAGGTCCACCTCTCGTCGGGGACCATCGGGGCACTGATGACCGGAGGCGGTATCGGCGGCATCATCGGCGCCTTCGCCGCCCGCCGGGTCGCCGCCCGGATCGGCAGCGCCCGCGCCCTGATCCTCTTCGAGCTGGCGGTCCCCTCGCTCGCCCTGCTGATCCCGCTGACCACCGCCGGAGCCGGCCTGGTGCTCTTCGTGATCGGCTACACCTCGGTGTCCTTCGGGGTGATCGCGGGGAACATCCTCTCCTCGACCTTCCGTCAGCAGTACTGCCCCAAGGACATGCTCGGCCGGATCTCCGCATCGGCCGCGTTCCTCAACTACGGCACCATCCCCCTCGGAGCGGTCCTCGGTGGCGCGCTCGGCGAGGCGCTGGGGACCCGTACCGCACTGTGGATCACCATCGCCGGGCTCCCCTTCGCCGCGTCCCTCCTCTACTTCTCCCCGATCCGCCGCAACCGCGACCTGCCGACGGAGCCTCCGGCCGCCGACCCGGCCCCCCGTTCCGAGCCGGCACCCGCACTCTGAGCCGAGGCGGCGGGCGGCGGGCGACGGGCGGCCCGCCATAGGTGCGTTTCCGGCCACCAACCCAGGATCGGGGCCGATTGTCGACCACTACTTAGGTTAGGCTAACCTCTGCCGTGTGATCGTGACTGCACCCGAACGAGAAGACACCCCACGGCCCCGCCGCACCACGGCAGATGGTCCCGGCGCGTCCGCCGGTGGCGCCGGAGCCACCGGTGTTTCGTACGGGCTGGCCGCCACTGGCATCACGGTCGCCTATGACGGCGTCGATGTCGTACACGGGGCTGACCTGCGCCTCCCGAGAGGGCGGGTCACCGCACTCATCGGCCCCAACGGCAGCGGAAAGTCAACCCTGTTGAGGTCGGTAGCCCGGCTGCATCGGGCCCGCTCAGGACAGGTGACCGTGGGCGGCGAGGGCGAGGACTCCGTCGACGCCCTCGCCCTCTCCCGTACGGAGTTCGCCCGGCGCATCACGCTGCTCGCCCAGAGCCGTACGACCCCGGCCGGTCTCAGCGTCCGCGAGGTGGTCGGCTTCGGGCGCCACCCGTACCGCGGCCGGCTGCGCGGCAGCGACCCGGACGGCGCGCGGCTCGTCGACCACGCCCTGGCCGTCACCAACGTCACGGCACTCGCCGACCGCGGTGTCGAGAGTCTCTCCGGCGGCCAGCTCCAACGCGTCTGGTTCGCCTGCTGCCTGGCGCAGGACACCGAAGTGCTGCTGCTCGACGAGCCGACGACCTACCTCGACCTGCGCTACCAGGTGGAGATCCTGGACCTCGTCCGCGAGCTGGCCGACACACACGGGGTGACCATCGGCGTCGTCCTGCACGACCTGGACCAGGCCGCCGCCGTGGCGGACCAGGTGGTCCTGCTCTCATCGGGGCGCGTCGCCGCCGCCGGGACCCCGGCCGAGGTGTACGACCCGCAACTGCTGACCGACACCTATGGCATCCGTATCGAGGTCGCACCCGACCCCGCTACGGGCATCCCCCGCACCCGCGCGGTGGGAAGACACCACCTTCGGCTCGAAAGGCCCTGAAACATCCCATGACGACGACCAAGCCCGTGACGACCAAGCTCATGACGAGCGAGCTGACGACTGCCAAGCACCTGGCCGCCACGTACACGGCCAAGCACCCGGCCAAGCGGTGGGCATGGCCCCTGATCGTCGGAACCGCCGCGATCGCCCTCGTCGGCTGCGGCACATCCGAGGCCCCCAAGAAGGAGTCCTCCTCGGCCGCCAAGCTGACGCTCACCGACTCACGCGGCAAGAAGGTGACACTCGACGGACCGGCCAAGCGCGTCGTCGGCACCGAGTGGAACGTCGTCGAATCGCTCGTCTCACTGGGCGTCAAACCGGTCGGCGCCGCCGACGTCAAGGGATACAAGGCGTACGACACCGCCGCGCCGCTGCCCAGCGGCGTCAAGGACATAGGCACCCGCGGCGAGCCCAGCGTGGACACCGTCGCCGCCCTCAAGCCCGACCTGATCGTCGCGACCAACGACCTGTCGGACTCGGCCGTCAAGCAGCTCTCCAAGGTGGCACCCCTCATCGTGGTGCGGGCGGCGGACGCGAGCCGCCAGATCGACCAGATGACGGACAACGTCAACCTCATCGCCAGGGCCACCGGGACCGAGGACCGGGCCAGGACCGAACTCGCCGCCTTCCGCAAGAAGATCGCCGCCGGTCGCAAGGAACTCTCCGACGCCGGGCTCGAAGGCAAGAAGGTCGCCTTCGCCGACGGGTGGAAAGAAGGCAGCCAGGTATCGGTGCGCCCCTATGTGAAGGGCTCGCTGATCACCGACGTCAACACCGAACTCGGCCTGGTCAGCCCCTGGTCCATGAAGGGCGACAAGGGGTACGGCCTGGCGGCGACCGATGTTGAGGGCCTGACGAAGATCGGCGATGCCCAGTTCCTCTACATCACCAACACCACGGACGGCGGGGACCCGTTCGCCGACGGGCTCAAGGACAACGCGGTGTGGAAGTCGCTGCCCTTCGTCAAGAAGGGGCATGTCCACCGGCTCCCGGACGGCATCTGGATGTTCGGTGGTACGGCGTCGATGACGCAGTACGTCGACGCCGTCGTGCACGCGCTGACCAAGTGACCGTGCACACCCAACCGGCCGAGCCCGCACCCGCGCACTCCGCTGACCCGGCCCAGCCCGCACCCGCGCACTCCGCTGCCCCGGCCCAGCCCGTACCCACGCAGTCCGCCGCCCCGGCCGAGGAGTCACCCCCGGCCGGGCCCGGCCGCCCGGCACCGCGCGGGGCTCTCCCCCTCCTCGCGCTCGGGACGCTCCTCGCGCTGCTCGCCCTCGCCGTCGTCCACATCGGCCAGGGCACGGCGGCCGTGGGACCGCAGGCACTCTGGCGCGCCGTCACCACCCTGTGGACCGGCCACGACGGGGCGAACCAGGCGGACGCCGTGCTCGTCGCCTCCCGGCTGCCACGGCTCGCCGCCGGGCTGGTCGTCGGGTGCACGCTGGGCGCCGCCGGGGCCGTACTGCAGTCGGTGTCGCGCAACGTCCTGGCCTCGCCCGACACCCTCGCCGTGAACGCCGGCGCGTATCTGGCGGTCGTCGCCGTCGCCGCGTTCGGCATCTCCCTGCCCGCCTTCCCGGCAGGCGGCACGGCGCTGGTCGGCGGACTGCTCGCGGCCGGTGTCGTACTGGGGCTCGCCCGTGCCGGGTCGGGCTCCACCCGGCTCGTCCTGGCGGGCTCGGCCCTCACGCTCGGGTTCAGCGGTCTGAGCCAGATGCTCCTCCTGCTGCGCACCCAGCAGACCACCGGCCTCTACGCCTGGGGCAACGGCTCGCTCGCCCAGATCGGCATGCAGACCATCGACCGGCTCGCCCCGGTCGCACTCGTGGCGCTCGCCGGTCTGGTCGCGCTGGGCAGGCGGCTCGACATCCTGGGGCTCGGTGACGACGAGGCGCAGGTGGTCGGGGTCAACCCCCGCCTCACCCGCAGCGTCGCGGTCGTACTCGCCGTGGTCCTCTCCGCGGTCTCGGTCACCGTCGCCGGGCCCATCGGCTTCGTCGGACTGTGCGCGCCCGCGGCCGTCCGGCTGGTCGGCGGACGCATACCGGCGCTCCTGCGCCACCGGGTGTTCATCCCCGCATCGGCGCTCGCCGGTGTCCTCGTGGTGCTCGGCGCCGATGTCCTCCTGCGGGCACTTTTCGGGGCGCAGGCGGGCGCGGCCGTACCGACCGGCATCGTGACCAGCTTCTTCGGCGCCGTGGTGCTCGTCTTCCTGGCCTACCGGTCACGGGACGGGGGTTCCACCACCCCCGACGCGGCCTTCGCCAGGCTGCGCAGCCGCCGCGCCTTCGTCGTCACCCTCGTGGTGGTGTCCGCCGCTCTCCTCGCCTCGGCCGTCGCGGCGGTCCTGCTCGGTGACACCACCCTGCTCATCGGTGACGTGGGGAACTGGCTCACCGGCAGGTCGGGCCGGCTCGTCACCTTCGTACTCGACACCCGGGTGCCGCGGATCGCCGCCGCGCTGCTCGCCGGGGCCGCGCTCGCCACGGCGGGCACGGTGGTCCAGGCCGTCTCGCGCAACCCGCTCGCCGAGCCCGGCATCCTCGGAGTGGTCGGCGGCGCGGGGGTCGGCGCGGTCGCCACCCTGACGGCTGTCCCCCTCGCGAGCTTCTGGCTGATCGGCGGATCGGCGCTGGCCGGAGCCGCGGCCGCCACCGCGCTGGTCTTCGGGCTCGCGGCACGGTACGGACTTGAGCAGAACCGGCTGGTGCTGATCGGTATCGGTGTCTCCGCGGGCGCCGCGGCGCTGGTGAGCCTGCTGATCGTGCTGACCGACCCGCACAACGGTACGAAGGCGCTGGTGTGGCTCTCCGGATCGACGTACGGGCGCACGTTCCCCGAGGTCCTTCCGGTGCTGGCCGCTCTCGTGGTCTGCCTGCCCGTGCTCTCCGTGATGCGGCGCGACCTCGACATCATCGGCCTGGACGGCGACACACCGAGACTGCTGGGGATCCGTATCGGCAGTACGCGACTGGCCCTGCTCGGGGTCTCCGTCGTGCTCACCGCGGCGGCGGTCGCGGCGGTCGGTGTGATCGGCTTCGTCGGCCTGGTGGCACCGCACGCGGCCCGCGCCCTGGTGGGCCAGCGCCATGCCCGGGTGCTCCCGGTGGCCGCGCTGATGGGCGCCCTGCTGGTGGTGGTCGCGGACACGGTGGGCCGGACGGTGATCGCGCCCGCGCAGATCCCCGTGGGCGTGGTCACCGCGGTGATCGGCGCCCCGTACTTCGGGTGGCTGCTGTGGCGGGCCAGGGCGGACGGGTAGGGGGCGCAGCCGGACGGGCCCGGCAGGTGTGGATGCGGCCGGCGCCGGGCGGTGGGTATCCGGTCTCAGGCCGCGGCCGGCCCGGCAGCGCACTCCCAGGTCTCCGGCGACCACACACCCGAGCGGCGCAGTGATGCCGGGCAGTGCCGGAAGATCTCCTCGATCTCGACCACCAGGGCGAGTTCGGGCCGCCGCCCCCTGACCGTCATCGCGTCGAAGAACGGCGCGTCCCGGAGGAGCCGGGCCCGGCCGTTGACGCGCAGGACGTCCATGACGCCCGGTATCAGGTAGAGCAGCCCCACCTGCGGGTTGGACAGGACGTTGTGGAAGCTGTCGCCACGCCGGTTGCCCGGACGGTCGGGCAGCGCGAGCGTGCGCTCGTCCAGTACGCAGGTGAAACCGGCGGCGTCACCGCGCGGCGAGACGTCGCAGTTCCCCTCCGCGTCGCTGGTGGACAGGGCACAGAAGGGCGACCGCGCCAGCAGGCCCAGGTCCTCCTCGGTGAGCCGGTCGTGCACCTTGTCGATGACGATGGGGTGGGGCTCGCCGAGGATGTCCCGCAACTCGTCGGCCGACCGCACGGGCACGGCCCCGTCGAGCGGAGTGTGGGTGCCGGGGGCGAGCGGGGGTGCGACGTTCGACAAGGGGTGCTCCGTACCGTAAGAGGCTGCCCAGTACGACAGTGACCAGGATTTATTAGGCTTACCTTACTTGATCCGCCCGGCCCGGCACGGGGCCCGTTCAGGCGCCCGGCAGAAAGAGGCAGAACGGGTGGCCGTGCGGGTCGCGGAGGACTCGTACGCCCTCCTCGGGCTGGGACTCCGCCACCGTCGCACCCAGGGCGCAGGCGCGCTCGGTCTCGGCCTCCAGATCATCGACCTGCACGTCCAGATGCGCCTGCATCTGCTGCGTACCCGGACGCGGCGGCCACACCGGGGGCGTGTGGTCGGTCTCCAACTGGAAGCTGAGACCCGGGCGTTCCTGTTCGGGAGCCCTCAGACGGACCCACTCCGGGGTGCTCTCGACTTCCTGCCAGCCGAGCAGGCGCCGGTAGAAGTCGGCCAGCGCGAGCGGATCGGGAGTACCGAGAACAAAGGCACCGATTCTCGTCGTCATGACGCCATCCTGCCTCACACCCCGCCTCGGACCCTCGCCGTCACGGCCGGTCGGGCACTCCCGCGCCTTCCGTGTAGGGGTGCGGGGCGCGGGCGGGTCCGCGGAAACGGGCCGGACCTACACCGGGCCCGGCAGGAAGAGCACCGGCCGGGCCGTCCAGACCACACCGGCCGCCGTGAAGGCGTACGGCTCCCCGGCGCGCAGCCGGTAGAGGGCCTCCCACTGCCCTTGATCCAGCCAGTGATACGCCCGCTGCCGGTCATCGGCACCGAACTCCCGGAGCAGCAGCCGGACTTCGATGCGCATCCAGACGAGCGCACGCTCGGGGCGGTCCGCCCGGTACGCGAACGACACCTCGGGGGCGCGTACTTCGCACCACCAGCCCGGACACGCCGGCCCGCCGGACGGCCGGTGCAACAGGCTGACGTTACGCATCCCCGCCACCCCGGGTGGCGAGCTGCACCCAGACGGTCTTCCCGGCCACGGACCGCTCCCGCACCCCCCAGGCATCGGCGAGCGCGTCGACCAGCCATAAGCCCCGGCCGCCGAGGGCTTCCGGGTCAGGCTTGCGCAGTTCCGGCTGAGCCCAGGTGCAGGCGTCCGCGACCTCCAGCACGAGTACGGAGCGGCGGCGCCGCAGGGTCAACTCGAAGTATTCGGAGATCCCTTGGGCGTGCAGGACGGTGTTCGTGGCCAGCTCACTGGTGATGAGGACGGCCGGTTCGGCAAGGTGCCCGAGCTTCCACTCCACGAGCACGGCCTCGACGTGCCGCCTCGCCCTGGACACGGATGCCCTGTTTCGGCGGAAGCGGGTGGTGTTCGTACGGCCGGACATGGGGCCTCCAAGGGGCGCTGGGCAGCCGGACTTTTCACCTTCAGTGCCGCAATCGGCACCCTCAGTGACGCAACCCACGCTAGAGCGCCACCCATCGAAAACGCAATTCCCCTGAAGTCGCGAATTTGCGTGTGGCTGAGCGTTCCGTCGTGGTGGCGTGTAGCGTCCAGTGCCGTGCAAACTGAGCACGCGCAGTAAAGGAGGGGACATGCCCGCAGGTGGACGCCCTACGGTGCGAAGCAGACGTCTGGGAGCGGCCCTCCGCCGGTACCGGGAAATGGCCAAGCTCGACCAAGAACACGCAGCGGAGCAGATCGCCGGATCAAAGACCAAGATCAGCCGGATCAAGACCGGGCAGGTATCCGCCCGTCCCGGCGATGTACGGCTCATGCTGGAGCTGTACGGGGTCGAAGACCGCGAGGTGTACAGGCAGTTGGAGCAGCTGGCCCGGGACTCCAACAAGCGGGGTTGGTGGCTGGACTACCAAACCCCGTCACTGACGCAGCTGGGCGACTTCATCTCACTTGAGGCGGACTCTACGTACATCCGCTCCTGGCAGCCTGTGTTCGTTCCAGGTGTGCTCCAGTCCCCGGACTACACACGTGCGTTGATCGATGCCAACCCCAGCGTCTTCTCGGCGGAGGCAGTCGAAGAGATCGTGCAGGTGCGGCAGGAACGCCGCAAGGCAATCGCCGAGACGGGCTCGCGGTTCGCCGCCGTGATCTGGGAACCCGCCCTCACATCCCCCATGGCCTCCCCGACCACACACCGCGAGCAGCTCGCCCTGATCCTCGCGATCTCGGAACAGCAGAACGTAACGGTCCAGGTCCTCCCGCACAGCGAGTGGGCGGCTGCCCGCATCACGAATGCCTTCGTCACGTTCGCTTTCGACCAGCGAGCAGCCGCTGAGGCCGTGGCCTTCGACAGTCTGTCCAACACCATGATCCTTGAGGGCGAGGACGAACTGTCCAGCTACAGCAACGCTTTCGACTCCCTGAGATCCGCCGCGATGACTCCGGAGCAGAGCCGATCCTTCATCAAAAAGACGATGAGCGTCATCCCCGAGGAGAACGAGCAAGCGTGAACGGCAAGCAGATCATCACCCCCTTCGTGAAGTCGTCGTACTCAGGCGGCGCATCGAACGACTGCATAACGGTGGCCCGCACCGTCGATGGCGGCCACGCCGTCCGGGACAGCAAGTGCCCGGCGCACGGCACCGCGTATTACTCCAGCGCTGCCTGGGCAGTCTTCCTCGGAGCAATGAAGCACCACGATTAGCTCCACCTCAGCTCCCCTACTCGCCAAAGGGTCGCGACCATGACACGAAGGACGGCGCAAGCCCAGAACAAACGACTGACAACGGCCTTCCGCAAGTCTTCGTTTTCCTCCTCCACAGACAAGCAAGAGTGCGTAGAGGTAGCCGGAACGGCCGACGGAGGCCGTGCCGTCCGGGACAGCAAGTGCCCGGCGCACGGCATCACGTACCACTCCCCCGCCGCCTGGGCTGCCTTCCTCAAGGTGGTGCGGCCTCACGGATAGCACCCAGGAAGGGGCTCCCCGCTGGCCATTACTCGTATGTACAGGGAGTGATGAAGCGTTCTACGATTCATCACGGCACATACGAATGAACGCTCCGACCGAGGGGAGACGACATGCGTCCCTGGGAGGCCGATCCTTCCGCGCCCTTCGTGCGGCGGCTGGGAAAATCAGCTAGGGAACTGGGCACAACCCAGGATGAGGACGGCTGCCCGGACATCTGGGAGCTCGGCAACGGCGACATCGCCGTCGTCGGACGGGACCTCACAGATGTCTACGCCGCCCGTCTGCCCGCAGATGTCACCATCGCGGCGGACGAGCGCCTCGTGATCATTCCGGGCAGCATGCTCCGCTCGGCGAAGCCGGACATCGCAGATGCTTGATCCGGGCTCCCTCGAACTCGTCGCCTCGCAAGGAGACCGGCTGACGACTAACGCCTACCGTAGCGACTTCCGTCAGCGTCGCATGGAGATCAGCCGTCAGGACTGCTGGAAACTGGAGCGGCGGCAGCAGTTCGAAGAGCAGGACAGCAGCTGGCAGGCGGTCCGGCGAGGCAGCTGGGAGGAGGCTCTGCGGCTGTTGGAGGACAAGCGGGAAGGGCTGCTCAGTGCCACCCGGCGGGACCAGCAGCTCCATACCGTCTTTCGCCGTGTCCGAGTCGTGGAGGAGCCTCTCACTCCGTACCTGCAATGGGAGTTGCATGCCCTGAGAGTGCAGGCGGAGTCCGGCAGAGTAATTCGGGTCATCGACTCTGCCGAGCTGGCCGAACTCGAACGCGCCGGCCCGCTGCCCGAAGTGGTCGTGCTCGGGGACCAAGCCCTTTATCAGGTCGTCTACACCGAAGCCGGGGCTCTTGACGGGGCCGTCCGCTTCCGCGAGCCCACGCTGATCGCACGCTGGGCGAGCCTCGTCCGAGAGCTTTACGAGGCCGGCGAAGAGCTGCTGCCGTTCTTCGAACGCCGGGTGGCGGACCTTCCTCCGCCACGGGCAACAGCGGAGTAGGCGATCGGCGGCGACGGCATGAGCGGCGAACACTCCGGCGATACAGGCAATGAGCTGTCAGGATCGTCACGGGACGTGGTGCAGGCCGGAGCCATCAGGGACGTTCACTTTCACCACGACCGGGCAGCGTCCGGGAGCCGCACGGAAATCGCACCACGCCAGTTGCCCCGCGAGGCAGGGGGGTTCGTCAACCGGACGTCGGAACTGCGCCAGATCGACGCGTTCCTGACCGATGCCAACGGCGGATCTGCCGCAGTCTGTGTCATCGCCGGCACAGCGGGAGCGGGGAAGACCTCACTCGCCCTGCGCTGGGCCCACCGGGTCGAAGCCGACTTCCCCGGCGGCCAGCTCTATATCAATCTGCGGGGCTACGACCCGGGCGAGCCAGTCACCGCACAGGACGCACTCCACCGCTTCCTCACCGGACTCGGTGTCCCGCCCGGTGCCGTACCCTCGGAGACCGATACCGCCGCAGCGCTGTTTCGGTCCCTGCTGGCCGACCGGAGAATGCTGGTTCTCCTCGACAACGCCGCATCCGCCGACCAGGTGAGACCGCTGCTGCCCGGCCACTCGGACTGCCTCGTGATCGTCACCAGCCGGAGTCGTATGTCCGGACTGGCCGTACGCGACGGAGCGCATCGCATCACTCTGCGCACCCTCCCCGAAGGGGAAGCCGTTGCCCTGCTGCGGGCCGTGACCAACGGCTACCGGCCCGAAGACGACGCCGACAAGCTGACCGAGCTCGCCCGGCTCTGCGCGCGGCTTCCACTGGCGCTGCGCATCGCGGCCGAGCGCGCGGCGAGCCATCCCCATATGCAGTTGGACGAGCTGATTTCCGATCTGCGTGACGAGTCGGCCCTGTGGGAGGCGCTCAGTACAGGCGACGATCAGGAGTCGGAGGCGGTGCGCTCGGTCTTCGCCTGGTCCTACCGGGCTCTGTCGGCGGACGCGGCGCGCCTCTTCAGACTTCTTGGGCTGCACCCGGGGCCCGACTTCGGAGTCGGGGCCGTCTCCGCTCTCGCCGGGATCAGCACACGACGATCGCGAAACCTGCTGGATGTCCTCGTGGGCGCCCATCTGCTGGAACAAACCGCCCCCGACCGCTTCGAGTTCCACGATCTCCTTCGGGCCTACGCGACCGACCGGACCCGGGAGGAAACGCAGGACAGCCGTGATGCCGCGCTCCGGCGCGTTCTCGACTGGTACCTGCACTCCGCAGATGCCGCCCAGAGCTGGATTGCTCCTGCCCGCGACCACGTCACCCTGACACCGCCCGCCGAAGGTGCGCTCCCTCTGTCGTTCACCACCTACGACCAGGCCGTCGACTGGTCCGAACGTGAGCAGGGCAATCTCGTGGGGGCCGTACGCGCCGCCGAGAAGGCCGGACTCGACCTGTACACCTGGCAGCTTTCCGCGGTCTTCTGGAGCGCCCAGGCCCCCTCGGCCCCCGTAACCGACTGGCTCGCCACCGCACACACAGCCCTGCGGGCCGTCCGGCGTCTCGGTGACCGGGTCGGCGAGGCCATGCTGCTGGAGAGCGCCGGTTTTGCCCATCGCCGACTCAACCGCCTTGTGGAGGCGCGGCGTTCGCACCGGGATGCCTTGACGATCCGGCAAGAACTGAGGGATCCACGAGGAGAGGCCGCAGCACTCAACGCCCTTGGCCTGATCATGCTGCGGACACGGCAACTGCCGGAAGCGAAGGACCACTTCGTTCAAGCCGTGGCACTGTTCAGAGATCTCGGTGCCTCGCACTGGGAGGCCGTCGCACGCTCCAACCTCGCCGAGACACGTATCGAGAGCGGAGACCTGACCGAAGCGGCAGACGACCTCGACCGGGCCCTGGCAGTCCACCGCAGCATGGGGAACAAGCGCAGCGTAGGCAACGTGCTGCGTCTGTGGAGCGCGGTCCATCTCGACCGGGGCAAAGGTGCCGAAGCCGTTCGGGCGGCGAGTCAAGCCGTGGAGCTGGCCCTGGAGTTGCGTGATCACGCGTTGGAGGGGTACTGGATCCTCTACCTGGGCCATGCCCAGCAGGCCGTTGGACGGTTCACGGACGCGCTGGTCTCCTACCAGCGGTCCGCCACAATTCACCGCCGCTCGGGCAGCCGCAGCCGCGAGGCGCTGGCCTGGCAAGGAGCGGGTGAGGTGTACCAACGCCTGGGGCGGGGGCGTGAGGCCGCCGACTTCCACCGCAGAGCCGCCGCCGTGCATCAGGAACTCGGAGATTCCTGGCTCCGGGCCATCGCCCTCGACGGTCTCGCGTCCGCACTCCACTGCGAGGACCCCGAAGCGGCGGACGGGCACTGGGGTGACGCTCTTACCCTCCTGAGCCGCTACGAGGACGTACGCGCGGTGAGCATGCGGGAGCACGTCGAGGAACGGCGCGGGCTGCACCGGTGATAGGAGCGCGGAGGGGGAGGCAGGCTGGGAGACAACGCCACCGGCGACCGCCGATACCCCGCCCCACACGGAAATCCAGATGGCCGTCCGGGCGCGAGGCCCCTGCGCGCAAGAAACCGGATGGCCTCGGCAAGGATCAGCGTGATACGCCCCATGCCATGGACGACCTCATGACAGCACGGCTCGTACTCCATCCACTGACCGTGGCCGAAGCCGAGCGGCTGGTGGCGGGTCGGCCCGGTGAGGCGGATCGGTGGGCACCCGGATACCCCATGGAGGGGGACGTCTCCGCGGCCCGGCGGTTCCTCGGGGCGCGCGGCGGAGATGAGGGGGCGCACCCGGGTGCGTACGAGATCCGGCTGCGGGGCGACGGATGCGCGGTCGGGGGTGTGGACTTCCACGGGCCGCCCGACGCGCAGGGCAGCCTCACCATCGGCTACGGCCTGGTCCCGGCCGCGCAGGGCAAGGGATATGCGTCCGAGGCACTCCGGGCCCTGCTCGTCTCCGCACGGGAGCGGGGCTTCGCCCGGGTGAAGGGGGGCGCCGACCACGACAACGTCGCGTCCCACCGCGTGATGACCGCAGCGGGCATGCAACCGGTCGGACGGGACAAGCGAGTGAGGTACTACGAGACCGCCTGGGGCGACGGCGGACCCGAGCCCTGCGCAGCCGCCCCGCCATGATGCGAAAATAGCCGGGCGAGGACAACGCGGAATCGGAGTGGCATCAGTGATGGGCACGAATCCCGGCCCCGGTTCCGATCCCGGTTCTCAGTCCCGGGACGCCGCCCACCTGGGCTCCGAGGTCATCGAACTGTTGGAGATGTTCTGGGAGCAGGGTCGTGAGGCCGGTCACGCCGGGGCGGTCTCGCCCTCCCAGTTGCGCGTGCTGTACACGCTGGACCGCGACGAGGGCATCAATCTGCGGATGCTCTCCGACGCCCTGGGCTCCGCTCCCCCGTCGGTCAGCCGGCTGTGCGACCGGCTGCAGGCGATGGGATTCGTGGAGCGTGCTCCGTCCCCGGTAAGCAGGCGCGAGCTGAATCTGCGGCTGACCCGGCACGGCAAGACGTACCTCGCCGATCTGCGGGCCCGCAGGGAGAACGTCCTGATGTCGACGATCGACGCCATGCCGGCTGCGGCCCGGCAGGCACTGCTCGACGGGCTCGACGGTTTCCGGAGCGCCGCGGCTGCGGGACCGGACGAGATCGGCGGCCCGGGGATCTGGCCCTCCACGGCTTAAGCCCGTCCGTCAGTCCGTCAGTCCGTCAGTCCGTCAGTCCGTCAGTCCGTCAGTCCGTCAGTCCGTCAGTCCGCCCGTTCGGGCACATCGGGCAGCCTGCCAGACACACCACCCGCCCCGGCACGTCCGCCTGTCAGGCAGCCGCCCGCTCGGACCGACCGACCGCCCGCTCAGCCACACCCCCTGCTCAGGCCGACCGCCCGCCCCCGTCCATGCCATCCGTACGGTACTGACGGCCGAACCAGTCGAGGCAGACGACGAGCGCGTCGTCCTCCTGTGGCGAGGACCCCCGGTACTCCCGCAGATCACGGAGGACCGCCACCGGCACCTGGGCCGCCGGCAGGAAGCGGTGGGCCGACAGGGAGCGGGCCAGTGACCGCTCCCCGTACTGTTCGCCCGTCGCCGAGACACTGTCGTACACGCCGTCGCTGCCCACCAGGATCCGGTCCCCCGGTTCCATCCGCAGACGCTCCGCCGAGTAGACGGTCTCCTCGAACATCCCCAGGGGCAGCTGCGCGTCGAACCCGACGGGCTCGACGCTGCGCCCCCGCAGTCTCCACATGCGCGGAGAGCCGGCGTCGACCGCCTCCGCCTCGCCGGTGGTGAGGTCGAAACGGAGCAGCAGGACGGAGGCGTGCAGCGCCCCGCGGTACTCCGCGTAGACGGCCTGGTCGGCGAGGCTCGCCTGATCGGCGAGGCCGAGTCCCGCGCGGCGGGCGTTGCGCAGGGCGTTGACGACCAGGTTGGTCAGCAGCGCCGCCTGCATGCCCCGGCCCATCCCGTTGGTCACGGTGAGCGTGAGGTGGTGGGCCGTCACGGACCAGTCGAAGTTGTCGCCGAAGATCGCGTACGCCGGTTCGAGGTGCGCGCCCAGCGAGAACTCCGGCCGCGACACCGAACGGCCGGGCAGCAGCTGCCACTGCATCTCGGCGGCGAGGGTGAGCCGGGTGGCGCGCCGGGCGAGACGGTAGAGGTCGGTGTCCCGTTCGGCGACGAGGATTTCGCGGCCGAGCATGTCGCAGATCTGCTGGACCTCCACGAGATCCGCTTTCGCGTAGCCGTCCTCAAGAGTGCTGACGCTGAGGATCCCCATCCGGTCTCCGCGGACGGTCACCGGTACGTGGGCGGTGACCGCGCCCTGCGTGATCCTCGGCTCGACATAGGGCTCCTGCGCTCCGAAGGCCCGCCCCTGCGGGCTGCCGTCGATCGGTACCGGCTCCCTGAGCAGCGCCACGTCCTCCACCGCCTGAAGGGTGGTCAGACCGTAGTCGGCGAGGCGCAGCTCCACCCGCTGGGCGCCGTAGTGCTCCCGCAGGGCCGCCGTTACGACGTCGAGGAGCGAATCCGGTGCGGCGCTCCGCAACGCCCTCTCGACGGCAGCCAATCTGTCCACGTTGATCCTGCTTCTCGTGTCTGCACCGAAGGGAGATTCCGGCCGAGCACGAGTGCGGCGCGTCCGGACGTTCCTGCAGCGGTCGGGGGGGTGCGAGGGCCGGCCGGTGACTGGGCCGGGGGCCAGCCGCTCTTCGCCTCACTATACGTTGCGGAGAGACAACTGTTGTTGCGCGGCAAGAAAAGTGCGCCCAACCGGTGTGCGGTCCCCGAACCGGGGAAGTGCGACTAATGGGAAGCCTGCATGACGAGCGAGGAAGAGATATGACACTGATCGCTGAACGGACCATCGGCGCCACGCAGGACACCAAGGCTCCGGCTGCCGGTGAGGCTTCCGCCCTGGGCGACCTGCCCCGGGTCGAGGACGGCGGCAAGGTGGCGCCGAAGGACGCCCGGGCCCTGTCCAAGCTGTACTTCGACCGGCTTCAGAACCTTGAGGAGGGCACGCACGAGTACCAGTACGCGCGCAACACCCTCATCGAGATGAACCTCTCCCTCGTGCAGTTCGTCGCCTCCCGGTTCCGCAACCGCGGCAGCGGTGAGATGGAGGACATCGTCCAGGTCGGCACCATCGGCCTCATCAAGGCCATCGACCGCTTCGAGCTCTCCCGGGAAGTCGAGTTCACCACCTTCGCCATCCCCTATGTCCTCGGCGAGATCAAGCGGTTCTTCCGTGACACCAGCTGGGCCGTCCATGTCCCCCGCCGGCTGCAGGAACTCCGTATCGAACTGGCCAAGGCCAAGGACGAGCTCGGCAGGCGCCTGGACCGCGACCCGACGGTCAAGGAGCTCGCGGAGTACCTGAGCATCGGCGAGGACGAGGTCCTGGAGGGGATCATCGCCTCCAACGGCTATACGGCCGGCTCCCTGGACCTGTCCGTCGACGGCGCCGACAGCGCGACCCCCTCGACCCGTGCCTTCGCCGATGTGCTGGGTGAGCCGGACCCCGGTATGGAGACGGTGGAGAACCTGCACGCGCTCGCCCCGCTCCTCGGTGAACTCGACGAGCGGGAGCGCAGGATCATCCAGCTGCGCTTCGGCCAGGAGATGACCCAGTCACAGATCGGCGCGGAGATCGGCGTCTCGCAGATGCACGTCTCCCGCATCCTGTCCCGCACGCTCGCCAAGCTGCGTACCGGCATGTTCGCCTGAGCCGGGCTCCTTACGCTCCTTACTGAGCCAGGCCCCTACTGCCCGCAGTCGCCCTTCGTCCGCCCGCCCGGACGAGGGGCGACTGCGGTTTCGTCCGTGGACGTCCGCTCGCTCTCCCGGGGCGCCGCCTCCAGTACGAAGAGCTGCCGGGTGCCCGTGATGTCCAGCATGCGTTCCAGGAAGGGCGGGACGGCGTCCAGATGGAGCGTGATGCCGCGGGCGCTGGTGCCGCGGTGGAGCATCAGCAGCGTCGACAGACCCATGGAGTCGCACATCCGCAGCTGGGCACAGTCGAGGTGCAGCTCGCGCGGGGTCGGCTCGGCTGCCAGAAGCGCGTGGGCCCGCTCGGTGAGTTCGTCGCTGGTGTCGTAGTCGAGGTCACCGGCGATACGTACGAGTGCGGTGCCCGGCCCCGCTTCGACGGTGAGGGTGAAGTACGGGCGGGCCGGGGTGGTCATGCGAGGGCTCCGGGGTGTCGGCCGGCCGGGGCGGGGGTACCGTCCAGGGCGCGCCGTGCCCCGTCCAGCAGCCGCACCGACCGGGGGAAATCCTTGAGTTCGGCCGCCAGGACGTCCAGGGCGGGGTGCAGGGACCTGGCCGGGACGTCACGGGCGGTCAGGATGCCGGCGGTCCAGACCATGAAGGTCGTGAACAGGTCGTCGTCATCGGTGTAGAGGGCGACGGCCAGGAACTCCACGATGTGCGCGATGTCCTCCGCGGTGCGCTCGCGCTGCTGTTGGCTGTAGGCCGCCATCGCCGGGAACCGCTCCTCCAGCCGCGTCAGGACCTCTCTGACGAGCTGGCGCCGGGAGCGGGCGACGAGTGTGTACTCCTGGTCGGAGAGGTGGAGCAGGCCGCCCTCGGCCGGCTGCGGCCCGCCGCCGGAGCCGGGACGGGCGATGCCCTCCGCGAGCTGCCGCGCCGCACTGCGCGCGTCGGGGGCCCAGGCGTCGGCGCCGAGCAGACGCGCGTACCTGCCGTCGGGCCCGAAGGCCGCCCCGCCCGCCAGGACGGGTACACCGACGGCCTGGCAGGCGCTGATCGCGGAGTGGGCGGTGGGCAGCCGGGTGGGGACGGAGGAGGAGAGCGCGACCACGTCCGCGCCTCTGCTGTGCAGATGGTCGATGAGGTGCGGGGTCGGCACCTGGGCGCCGAGGAAGTCGACCTGCCAGCCCCTCAGGGTGAGGACCTCGGCGAGGAGCCTGGCCGGGAGGACGTGCCACTCCTGGTCGACACAGGCCACGGTGATACGGCCCAGACGGGGTGCGGCGCGGTGGGCCGGGCGATGGGCGAGGGCGGCGATGACCCGCTCGGCTATGGCACTGGCCGCGTGCTCCTGGGCGACCGTGAGGCGGTTGGCCGCCCACTCGGTGCCGACCCTCGCCTGGACCGGGGCGATCAGGTCCAGGAGGACGTCCTCGGCGTCCATCCCCCCGTCCAGCGCGGCGAAGACGATGCCCGCGGCGCCGTACTCGTCGCGGTCCGTCACTGCGGTCCACAGCTGGTCCCGGAGAGCCTGCCGGTCCGTGGTTGTTCCGTTCATGCGGTGTACCTGCCCCGGGTGTGGCCGTTCACCGCGCTCAGGTGGGCGGTCCGGGGGGCGGTGATGGCGACGAGGGCCATGTCGTCGTGGCTGTTCTCCCGCAGCCACTGGGCGGCGAGCATCTGGATCCGCTCGACGACGGCCTCACCCGGCATGCCCGCGCACTCGGCCAGGGCCCGCTTGAGCCGTTCTTCGCCGTACAGCTCGTCGCCCAGCGGCCCGCCACGGGCCTCCGTGATCCCGTCGGTGTAGAGCAGGCACGTGTCGCCGGGGAGCAGCGCGACCTCGACGGTGCCGGCCTCCACCTGCGGGATGGCCCCGATGAGGGTGCCGCTGGTGGGGATCTCCTCGACGGTGCCGTCGGTCCGTACGACGAGAGGGACCGGGTGGCCGGCCGAGGTGAGACGGAGCCGGACCTGGTTCTCCGTACGCAGCACGGAGGCCAGCACCAGGGTGGCGAAACGGGCGTGGTGGGAGTTGAGGAGCGCCCCGTTGAGGAGCTGGAGCATCCGCTGGTGGTCGTCGGCCATCGGCATCAGCGCCTGCAGGGTGTTGCGGATCTTCCCGGTCAGGACGGCGGCGTCCAGCCCCTTTCCGCAGACATCGCCCAGGACGACGAGAGAGGCATCGGCTTCGGTGGCGCCCGGGTGGACGTCGTAGAAGTCACCGCCCACCCGCTCCCTGTCGCCGGCCGGCCGGTATCCCCCGGCGAACTCCACTCCGTGTGTCCGGTGCAGCGGGGGCGGCAGCAGATCCCTCATGAGGGTCCGGGTGATGTCGCTCTGCTCGGCGTAGAGGCGTGCGGCGGAGAGCGCGGCGCCCGCGCGTGCGGCGAAGAGCCGGGCGAAGACCTCCTCGCTCTCGGTGAACCCGCTGTGGCCGGAGCCGCGCACCAGGATCAGGGCCCCGGCCGGCACCCCGTGTCCGGGCAGCGGGGTCACGACGACCGACCCGACCGACCCGGTGAAGCCGGGCGGGAGCACCCAGTCGGGCAGCGCGGCCGGGTCTATCCAGCGGGAGGGCACCGGCGGGAAGCCCTGCAACGCCTCGCTGAGGCCCGGGAGTTGCGCCGGGTCCGCGGTGACGAGGGTACGGGTGACGTCCTGCCCGGCGACGGCCCTCGCGACCGGCAGCCTGCGGCCCGCGTCCGGGGCGACGACGACGGCCACATCCGCCAGGTACTCTGCGGCGAGCTGCGCGGTGGCGCTCATGCAGCGGTCGGTGTTCAGCGAGGCCAGCAGGACGTTGGACGCCTCCGCGAGGAACGCGGTGCGCTGCCGCTCCGCGGTGAGCGCCTCCTCGGCGACCCGCCTGCCGGTGTTGTCGACCAGCCACCACACCACGTGCCCGTCCTGGCCCCGGGTGGGATGCGCCTCGAAGCTCCGCGCGGCGATCCGCCCCGAGACCGGAGCAGCAGGAACCGGCGGAGCCGGGACCGAAGAACCCGGGAGCGGACCCGGGGCCGAAGAACCCGGGGCCGCGGGAAGGGCGTCCGGGTCCGGAGTGTCGGCCGGTCCGCCTGCCGCCAGGTGGGCGCGGGCCAGCCAGTCCGGGACCGCGTCCGCCATGCTCGCGCCGGGCCGCGCACCCTCCAGCAGACGGGCCGCCGCCGGATTCACGTCGGTGACGGTGCCGGCCCGGTCGGCCGCGATCACGGGACAGGGGGCCAGGTTCCACACACCGGACGCCGGAACCTGCTCGGTCTTCGTAACGGAATATCCCTCGGTAGAGACCATGAAAGGGGGCCGTCCGAAACGGACCGCACCACCTCTCCTGACGGGTCGCCCGACGGATCGCCGGCCGCATCCCAGGACGCATCACTGCACGCGAAATTAGTTACCTGACGGCAACCATCCCGCACCCGCCCGCGTCATGGCAACCCGCCCCCGGAGAAGCCCGGTCGCCGCGTCCCCGTCAGCCTGCGGCCGGGCGCCCGTGCCAGTCGAGGCACACGACGAGGGAGTCGTCGGCGGCGGGACCGAAACCCCGGTGCCCCAGCAGCTCCTCCAGCATCGCGCTGGGCACCTGCGAGGCGGGCAGCCGGCTCGTCCCGGTGACCGCCCTGGCCAGGGCCCGGAGGCTGTACTTCTCACCCGCCGGGGACAGGGCGTCGTAGACACCGTCGCTGATGAACAGCAGCCGGTCGCCGGGCTCGACCGTGAAGTGCTGTGGCGTGTAGGGAGTGTCCTCGAACATCCCGAGCGGCATCTGCAGCTGAAGCTCGATGGGTTCGACGACTCCTGCCCGCAGCCGCCAGATGCGGGGCGAACCGGCGTCGATGATCTCCACGTTCCCGGTGGGAAGGTGGAAGCGGAGCAGCAACGTGGAGAGGTACTGGAGTCCCTGGTGCTGGCCGTAGACGGCCTGGTCGGCGAGGCCGGCCTGGCCCGCCAGGTCCAGGCCGGCGCGGCGGGCGTTGCGCAGCGCGTTGATGGTGAGACCGGTGAGCAGGGCGGCGTCGATTCCTTCGCCCATGCCGTTGCTGACCGTGAGGATCAGATCGTCGGCGGAGGCCGACCAGTCGAAGCTGTCGCCGAAGATGGCATAGGCGGGCTCCAGTTGGGCTCCGATGCTGTACTCGGGCCGGGAACAGGAGCGGCCGGGCAGCAACTGCCACTGCATCTCCGCGGCCAGGGTCAGCCGCTCGGTCCTGCGGGCCCGGAGGAACAGGTCGGTGTCCCGGTCCGCGACGATGATCTCGTGCGCCAGGGCGTCCGCGTACTCCAGGAGGCGTTCCGCCGTTTCCGCACCCGTTCCGTCCCGGCCCGCTGCACCGTCCCTGCCCGGTGCTACGTCCCCGCCCGCTGCACCGTCCCGGTCCGGTGCTCCGTCCGCGTCCGCGGGCAGGGTGACGCTCAGGACCCCCAGCCGGTCGCCGCGGACGCTGACGGGCACCGAGATGGTCACCGTGGCAGCAGTGGAGTCATGGTCGTACTGCGGCTCCTGGGTGCTGAACGCGCGTCCCGCCGGGCTGTCGTGGAGCGCGATCGGCGGCCCGGTGTGAGCAAGAACACCCACCGGCTGCAGCTCCACCATGGCGTAGTCGGCCATCAGGAGTTCGACGGCCACCGCATGGTGCCGACGTTCGATGAGGGCGCGGAGCACGTCGAAAACCTCGTGCGGGGCGGCCTCACGCAGCATGCGTTCGACCGCACAGGGTCTCTCCACCGGCAGGAACCTGCTTTCCTTGACATATCTTCATTACGCAAAGCTGCTCAGATCGACCAGCCGGTACGAGCCCATCGTGGACCATCGGGAGTTTCACATGCGCGAGGACTCCGTCCGTCACCACCCACAGGCCCCCGGGACCCTGCCCGAGGTCGGCCCCATGCTGGAGCTCCTGGAGGCCGCCTGGGAGCACGGCCGCGACGCCCTGAGCACCGCGCCGGTCTCGTCCTCCCAGATCCGCGTGATGTACATCATCGAGCGGGAGCCCGGCATCAGCCTGAGCGCGCTCCGCCGGCATCTGTCGGTGGCGGCCCCCTCCGCCACCCGTCTCTGCGACCGGCTGCAGGCCGCCGGATTCCTCCGCAGGACCCCGCGCCCCGAGGACCGGCGCGAGACGCGGCTGGACCTCACCGAGGCCGGCGCTGCGCACCTGCGTGAGATCCGGCGCCGCCGCGAGCAGGCCCTGCGCCTGGCCATGAGCCGGATGGCGCCCGACGCACGCGACGCGCTGACCGTCGGGCTGACCGCGTTCTGCGAGGCCGTCACCGAGACCCACCCGGTCCCGGAGTAGCGCCTGTCCGCGGCCTTCACCCGCACCACTTCACGCACCCTTACCACTGTCCGGGCGGTGGCCCGGGGCGTACGAGGAAATCAGCCGCCGATTCACCTCTGCGGGGTGCGAACCGGCCGGTCCCGGCCCCGGGGAGCCGACGGCCGCCTAATCTGACCGTACGCTCAACACCCGCGTCCGGGCGCCCACTTGACGGGGCTCTCCGAAGCGGCCGCAACCGAAGGGGAGCCATGCCGATCCATGTCATCGTGGCCGTCAGCAGTCAGGAGTCCCGGGCGGCGGACGAGCTCGAAACGCTTGCGCAAGGCGTCGCCGCGGCGGGGGAACGGACGGAACAGCGGCCCTTCGACGGCGAAGCCACGCTCCAGATTCTCATCGCACTGAGCGCCGCCACCTTTCCGTACTTCCGGACGTGGATCCGCTCACGCACCGAGCAGCGGAAAGTCACCAAGGTGGTGATCGACGGTCTTGAGCTGAGCGGCTACACGGAGAAGGAGGCGAACAGGATCCTGGACCGCGTCCAGAGCAGACTCGCCGCACTCCCTGAAAGCACCGACGGCCCTGAAAGCCCCGACAGCGCCGACGGCCCTGAAGCCGCCGGGCGCCCCACGGGTCGTCATGGATAGCGTCTATCTGAAGACCCTCTACGGCGAGGACTGCTTCGACCGGGTGCAGCCCGCCTGGTCCGGCCAGTACGAGGACTTGTTCCGGCTGTTCTGGCGGAGAGAGGCGGACCTGCTCCGCGTGGAGAGCGAACCGCCGCCCTTCGTGGTCGTTGATTCCTTTCACGCCCGGCCCTCGCACTTCCTGAGCGGAACCGGGGAGTACGTCGTCTACGACCAGCAACTCGGCCGGATCTTCCGCGCCCTGACCAATCTGGCGCTCAACGAGGCCGATCCCGAACAGGTCCTGGCGTGCCTGTACCGGCTGGCGGGCCACCGGCTCTATCTCACCGGCCATCTCGACTCCGCGTACTATCTCTCCCTCGCCCACGAACTCCTGCGCAAGCAGTGCGCGCCCGTCGCCGCGGCCTCCGACACCATCCTGACGCTGGCCCTCACACAGGAACTGTTCACCATCGCGCACGAGGTGTGCCACATCCTGCTGCGCAAGGCACCGGAGAGGGCCCGACAATGGAGCGACGACTCACTCGCCATCGTGCGGGAGTGGGCCGGAAGATTCTCCTCCGCACACGGCACGTACGCGTCCGGCGTGAGCGGTTTCGACGTGGACGGAATCGTGGGCGGTCTGACACCGTCCAGTCCGCTCATCGAGGAGTGCGTCTGTGACCACATCGCCTTCCTCTCCCTGGTGCCCTTCGTCAAGCACTCGGGGCTGCCGTGGCCGACGATGGACTCCGCGCATCTCGCACTGAAGAATCTCCATGTGCTCCAGCTGCTCGACGAGCGGGTGCGCGTCCACACGACGCGGGCCGAAGTGAGCGTGACCGACTCCTATATGGACTCCTTCATCAGGCAGGGCCATCTGCACACGCACATCGAATGGCTCTCGCAGGACCAGGCCAACCCGGAACGCTCCGGAATCGATCTCGGATCCGGCGACATCTACGAGGCCTCCCGCAAGAACGCGGCGAAGTTCGACCGGACCCTGGGAGACAGGTCGTTCCTGTTCGGCTTCGACGAACTGCTGGACAGGATCACCGAATCCGGGCTGCGCGACCAGCCGCTGCCGCCCGACCGTGAGCTGTCCGCCGTCGTACGCGGCCGGCTGGCCTTCTGACGGCCCGGCCGGCCCGCGGACGCCCCCACGCAGGAGGCCCCGCCCCCGCCGAAGCGGGACCGGGGCCCTCCGTGGTGCCGGTGTCGTGCCGGGTCAGCAGCCCAGCAGCCGGCCGCCGAGGTACGACTGGATCTGGTCCAGCGAGACACGCTCCTGCTTCATCGTGTCGCGCTCGCGGACCGTCACCGCGTTGTCGTCCAGCGTGTCGAAGTCGACCGTGACACAGAACGGCGTGCCGATCTCGTCCTGGCGGCGGTAGCGGCGGCCGATGGCGCCCGCGTCGTCGAACTCGATGTTCCAGTTGCGGCGCAGATCGGTCGCCAGGCCCTTGGCCTTCGGCGAGAGCTGCGGGTTGCGGGAGAGCGGCAGGACCGCGACCTTGACCGGCGCGAGGCGCGGGTCGAGGCGCATCACGGTGCGCTTCTCCATGACACCCTTCGCGTTGGGCGCCTCGTCCTCGATGTACGCGTCGAGCATGAAGGCCAGCATCGCCCGGCCGACACCCGCCGCGGGCTCGATGACGTACGGCGTCCAGCGCTCACCCTTCTCCTGGTCGAAGTAGGAGAGGTCGGTGCCCGACGCCTTGGAGTGCGCGCCGAGGTCGTAGTCGGTGCGGTTGGCGACGCCCTCCAGCTCGCCCCACTCACTGCCGCCGAAGCGGAAGCGGTACTCGATGTCGGCGGTGCGCTTCGAGTAGTGGGAGAGCTTCTCCTTCGGGTGCTCGAACCAGCGCATGTTCTCCTCGCGCATACCGAGGTCCCGGTACCAGTTCCAGCGCTGCTCCATCCAGTATTCCTGCCACTGCTCGTCCTCGCCCGGCTTGACGAAGAACTCCATCTCCATCTGCTCGAACTCGCGGGTGCGGAAGATGAAGTTGCCCGGAGTGATCTCGTTCCGGAAGGACTTGCCCATCTGCGCGATGCCGAACGGCGGCTTCTTGCGCGAAGTCTGCTGCACCTGGCCGAAGTTGGTGAAGATGCCCTGGGCCGTCTCGGGCCGCAGATAGGCGATGGAGCCGCTGTCCTGGGTCGGGCCGAGGTGGGTGGAGAGCAGACCCGAGAAGTTCTTGGGCTCGGTGAAGGTGCCCTTGTTTCCGCAGTTGGGGCAGTTGAGGTCGGCGAGGCCGTTGGCGGGCGCGCGGCCGTGCTTCTCCTCGTACGCCTCCTCCAGGTGGTCCGCGCGGAACCGCTTGTGGCAGGAGGTGCACTCGGTCAGCGGGTCGGAGAAGGTCGCGACATGGCCGGACGCCTCCCAGGTCTCGGAGGCCAGGATGACCGACGAGTCGAGCCCGACCACGTCCTCGCGCGCGGTGACCATGTAGCGCCACCACTGGCGCTTCAGGTTCTCCTTCAGCTCGACACCCAGCGGCCCGTAGTCCCAGGCGGCGCGCTGACCACCGTAGATCTCACTGGAGGGGTAGACGAAGCCACGGCGCTTGCTCAGGCTGACGATGGTGTCGATCTTGTCGGCGGCCACGGTGCTCTCTTCATTACGACGATGACGAACAGCGGAATACCTCAGGTTACCGGCGGCTCCACCCCCCGGATCAAATCGGTTCCCGCACGGACCCTTGTTGACAATCGTTTCCACTTTTGTTGAAAATGACTGTCATGAACGTACGACGCCTCATACCCGCCACAGCCGTCTCCGCAGCGGTCGCCGCCGGACTGGTCGCCCTCTCCGCCTGCTCCGGTTCCTCCTCATCCAGCGCCGACCACAAGGACGGCAAGCTGCACGTCGTGGCGTCGTTCTATCCGCTCCAGTACCTGACCCAGCAGATAGGCGGCGACCATGTCTCCGTCACCAACCTGACGAAGCCGGGTGTCGAGCCGCACGACCTGGAACTCAGCCCGAAGCAGACCGTCGCCCTCTCCGACGAGGACGCGATCGTCTATCTCAAGGGGCTCCAGCCCGCCGTGGACGAGGCGATCAAGCAGTCCGGCGTGAAGCACACCGCCGACGCCGCCTCGATGACCACGCTCGAAAAGCACGGCACCGAGGTCGACGGCCACCACCACACGACCGGGAACAACGACTCCCACTCGGAGAGCGAAGCCGGTCTCGACCCGCACATCTGGCTGGACCCGGTGCGGTACGCCCAGGTCGCCAAGGGCGTGGACAAGACACTCGCCGCGGCGGACCCGAAGCACAAGGCCGACTACCGCAGGAACACCGACGCCCTGGTGAAGAAGCTCGACGCCCTCGACAAGCAGTACGCCGACGGCCTGAAGCACCGCACGTCCGACACCTTCGTCACCACCCACGCCGCCTTCGGCTACCTCGCCGAGCGGTACGGCCTCACCGAGGAGGCCATCAGCGGTATCGACCCGGAGAGCGAGCCCAGCGTCTCGCGTATGAAGAACCTGCACGCCCTCGCCGCGAAGCACCACGTCAACACGGTCTTCTTCGAGACGATCGCGAACCCCGACACCGCGAAAACCCTCGCATCCGACCTGCATGTGAAGACCGATGTGCTGGACCCGCTGGAGGGCATCACCGACAAGTCCAGGGGACGCGACTACCTCCAGGTCATGAAGTCCAACCTGGTCGCACTCCAGAAGGCACTCGGCGCCAAGTGACCGCACCGAAAGCCGGACCGTCCGGGCCCGGCACCGCACCCGCGACCGCACCGGAGGCACGCGCCATGGACATGGAACCGGAACCCGTCATCTCCGTACGCGGTGCCACCGCCGCACTCGGCTCGCGCCCCGTGCTGCGCGGCATCGATCTCACCGTGCACCGCGGCGAGGTCGTCGCCCTGCTCGGCGCCAACGGCTCGGGCAAGTCGACCGCCGTACGCACGGTGATCGGCCAGGTCCCCCTCACGGGCGGCTCGGTCGAGCTGTTCGGCAGCCCGCTGGGCCGGTTCCGGCAGTGGGCGCGGGTCGGTTACGTACCGCAGCGCACCACGGCGGCCGGCGGGGTGCCCGCGACGGTGCGCGAGGTCGTCTCGTCCGGGCGGCTCGCCCGGACAAGGCTGCGGTGGCCGTCGAAGGCCGACCGGGCGGCGGTCTCGCACGCCATCGAGCTGGTGGGGCTCGGCGACCGGGCCGGCGACTCGGTGGGCGCGCTCTCCGGGGGCCAGCACCAGCGGGTGCTGATCGCCAGGGCGCTGGCGTCCGAGCCGGAACTGCTGATCATGGACGAGCCGATGGCCGGGGTCGACCTGGCCAGCCAGGAGATCCTCGCCTCGACGCTGCGCGAGCAGGTGGCCGCCCGGACCACCGTGCTGCTGGTGCTGCACGAACTGGGCCCGCTGGAGTCGCTGATCGACCGCGCTGTCGTACTGCGGGACGGCTGTGTCACCCACGACGGTCCGCCCCCGGAGGCGCTGGGCGTGCATGCGCTGCCCGGACACGACCACGTACACCCGCACGCGCCGGCCGAGCCGGCCAGGACAGGACTGCTGAGCTGATCATGGAACTTCTCCAGAGCGCCCTGATGCAGCGGGCCCTGCTCGCCGCCGTCCTGGTCGGCATCACCGCCCCCGCCATCGGCATCTATCTCGTCCAGCGCCGCCAGGCGCTGATGGGCGACGGCATCGGCCACATCGCCATGACCGGGGTGGGCCTGGGCTTTCTGCTCAACTCCAGCCCGGTGTGGATGGCGACGCTGGTCTCGGTCGTCGGCGCCGTCTCGATGGAGCTGATCCGCAGCTACGGCCGGATGCGCGGGGACGTCGCGCTGGCCATGCTCTTCTACGGCGGCATGTCCGGCGGGGTACTGCTGATCAACCTCTCCCCCACCGGCTCCAACGCCAACCTCTCGTCGTACCTCTTCGGCTCGCTCGCGACCGTCTCGGACAGCGATGTCACCGCGATCTGCGTCCTGGCCGCGTTCGTGGTCCTGGTCACGCTCGGGCTGCGCAGGCAGCTCTTCGCGGTCAGCCAGGACGAGGAGTTCGCCCGGGTCACCGGGCTGCCGGTGCGGGTGCTCAATCTGCTCATCGCGGTCACCGCGGCCGTCACCGTCACGGTCGCCATGCGGGTGGTCGGGCTGCTGCTCGTGAGCGCGCTGATGGTGGTCCCGGTGGCCGCCGCACAGCAGCTGACCAAGTCGTTCGCGGCCACCTTCGGACTGGCCGTGGTGATCGGTACGGCCGTGACGCTCTCCGGAACCGTCACCTCCTACTACCAGGACGTGCCGCCGGGAGCGACAATTGTGCTGCTGGCCATCGCCGTCTTCGTGGCCCTGACCGCGCTCGCCGCGCCCCTGGCGAGGCGCCGCGCACGGGCCGCGGAAGCGGCGGAGGCCGCGTGCGGCCCCGGCCTTCCGGCGGCGCGTCCGCCGGTGGAATCCGCCGGGACCTGACGGAGCTGGCACAATGGCCCGACACATGGGCGGCGACGCACGGCGAGGAGGCACCTGTGACCGCGGGAGCACCAGTACGAGGCCGGTCGACCCGGCAGCGGGCCGCGGTGGCCGCGGCGCTCGACGAGGTGGACGAGTTCCGCAGCGCCCAGGAGCTGCACGATGTGCTCAAGCACCGGGGCGACTCGGTCGGGCTGACCACCGTCTACCGCACGCTCCAGTCGCTGGCAGACGCGGGCGAGGTCGATGTGCTGCGCACGGGCGACGGCGAGTCCGTCTACCGGCGCTGCTCCACCGGTGAGCACCACCACCATCTGGTCTGCCGCAGCTGCGGCAAGGCCGTCGAGGTGGAGGGGCCGGCGGTGGAGAAGTGGGCCGAGTCGATCGCGGCGCAGCACGGGTATGTGAACGTCGCGCACACGGTGGAGGTCTTCGGGACCTGCGCGGAGTGCGCGGAGTCCGGCACGGAGAGCTGAGCCGGGCCAAGATCTGTCACGGAGAGCCGGGCCGGGGGTGCACTTGCGCCCCCGGCCCGGCCGTCTGTGCCCGGACCGGGACGCTCAGGCGGTCGTCTCCTCGATCGCGCCGCCGAACCGCCGGTCCCGCTGGGCGTATTCGAGGCAGGCCCGCCACAGGTCGCGGCGGTCGAAGTCCGGCCAGAGGACGTCCTGGAAGACCATCTCGGCGTACGCGCTCTGCCAGATCAGATAGTTGGACGTGCGCTGCTCACCGCTGGGGCGCAGGAAGAGATCCACGTCCGGCATGTCCGGGTAGTAGATGTACTTCGCGAAGGTCTTCTCATTGACCTTCGCCGGGTCCAGCCTGCCCTCCGCCACATCGCGGGCGATGGCCTGCGCCGCGTCGGCGATCTCCGCACGGCCGCCGTAGTTGACGCAGAAGTACAGCGTCATCGCGTCGTTGTCCTTGGTCTGCTCCTGTGCGACCTGGAGCTCCTGGACGACCGACTTCCACAGCTTGGGCATCCGGCCGACCCAGCGGATCCGGATCCCCAGCTCGTCCATCTGGTCCCGGCGGCGCCTGATGACATCGCGGTTGAAGTTCATCAGGAAGCGCACCTCGTCGGGCGAGCGCTTCCAGTTCTCGGTCGAGAAGGCGTACAGCGAGAGGTTCTTGACGCCCATCTCGATACAGCCGTTGAGCACTTCGAGCACGGTGGCCTCGCCGACCTTGTGGCCCTCGGTGCGCGGCAGCCCGCGCTCCTTGGCCCAGCGGCCGTTGCCGTCCATGACGACCGCCACATGGTTCGGCACCAGTTCGCCCGGGATCTTCGGCGGGCGGGCGCCCGACGGGTGCGCGTCGGGGGTCCTGTACTCGCGCTTGCTACGCCCCAGCATCCCGCGTCGTGCCATGTGCTCGTCTCCCTCTCACTACTTCTCTACGTAACGCAACGAGCGCAGCCCGCGCTCCAGGTGCCAGTGCAGATAGGCCGATACGAGCCCGCTGCCCTCCCTGACATGCCGCGGCTCGGCCGCGTCGGCCGTCGTCCAGTCCCCCGTCAGCAGTGCGCTGAGCAGCCCGACGGCCTCCGCAGAGGGTACGACGCTGCCGGGCACCCGGCAGTCGCCGCACACCGCTCCGCCACCCGCCACCGAGAAGAACCGGTTGGGCCCCTCCAGACCGCACCTCGCGCAGTCCTCGAAGCTGGGCGCGTAGCCGTTGACGGCGAGCGAGCGCAGCAGGAACGCGTCGAGGATCAGATTCGGGGCGTGCTCACCGCGGGCCAGGGTGCGCAGCCCGCCGATGAGCAGCAGATACTGCTGGACGGACGGCTCGCCCTCGTGGTCGGTGAAGCGCTCCGCCGTCTCCAGCATGGCCGTGCCGGCCGTGTAGCGGGCGTAGTCACTGACGATACCGCCACCGTACGGAGCGATGGTCTCACTCTGGGTGCACAACGGGAGCCCGCGACCGATGAGTTCACTGCCGCGCGCGAAGAACTGCACATCGACATGGGAGAACGGCTCCAGCCGCGCCCCGAATTTGGACTTCGTACGCCGCACGCCCCGCGCGACGGCGCGCACCCGCCCGTGGCCCCGGGTCAGCAGCGTGATGATGCGGTCGGCCTCACCCAGCTTCTGAGTCCGCAGGACGACCCCGTCGTCACGGAAAAGACTCATGGGGCCCATTGTCCCGTACGCGCGGAGCCCGGTTCGCGGGAGCCCCGCACCGACTGAATCAAGCCCGGCGGGCGATTGAGGCCAACGGGCCTCCGGGCCCGCTCCCGGCCTGTCCGGGTTCTGTTCCCGCCGCCCGTGCTCAGGCGCGGCGCCACTCCTCCCACACCGCCGTGAGATCCGCGTCGACCGCCGGGGCCACCGTGTCGAGCAGCCGCACCTGCGCCCCCGGTCCCGCCAGGTCCGTGCGGTACGGGTGAGGTGGGCCGCCCGGGGTGGCGCCGAGTGCGGTGACCGAGCCGATGACGCGGTGGGCGCCGAGGATGCCGGGCAGTTCCCTGATCTCCGGGTCGCGCAGGTCAAGCTCCTCGACCAGCAGGTCCGCGCCGTCGTATGTGGCACGGGTCGTCGCCCGTACCCTGCCGCCCCGCTCGCCGGAGCGCCCCAGGACCAGGGTGTCGCGCCAGAGCATCCGGGCACCGGCGGCCAGCCCGATGTCCATCGTGCGCAGGACGTCCGCCCCGGACGAGACCACGAACGGCTGGGCGTCCCAGGTGAGTTCGCCGCCCTCCGCGATCTCGACGCGGGCGTGCCAGGCCGATGTGCCGCCGCGGTGGTCGTACGCGACGAGCCCGGCGGGTTCGACCAGGTGCAGCCGCGCGCCCGCCCCGACCGTGATGCGCAGGGTCAGCGCGTCGCCCGCCAGGAGCCCGGCCCGGGTCCCGACCAGGGCGAGGTGCAGCCCGTCCGGGGCGGGGAGCAGCGGGCGCGGTGCCAGGAAGGCGCCGGGGCGCAGTTCACGGGGCACATCGCGGCCCGCCGTGTCGCGCTCGACGGCGACGACCGTGGGGTCGGTGCCGCCGTCGTCGGGCCCGGCCCCACGGTCGCCGCCACCGTCGCCGTCGCCGTCGGGCCCGGTCATGGGTGACTGTGGCCTTCGCCGTCACCGTGGCTGTGGGAGTGCGGGGCCATCGGGCCCGGGTCGCTGGGCACATGGGTGCCGGAGCGGTGGCGTACGAGCAACGCCCGTACCCAGTCGGCCAGTTCGGTGACCGAGGCCCGGTCGTGCTTGGAGAGGGCCAGCACCTGGAGACCGTCACGGGCGGCCTCCGCGTCGGCGACCATCGCCGGGACGTCGACCTCCACATACGGTGCGAGGTCGGTCTTGTTGATGACGAGGAGGTCCGCCCCGGTGATACCGGGCCCGCCCTTGCGGGCCACGTCGCCGCCGCCCGCGACATCGATGCAGAAGAGCTGTGCGTCGGCGAGCGCCGGGCTGAAGGTGGCGGTGAGGTTGTCGCCGCCGCTCTCGATGAGCACCAGGTCGAGCGGCCCGTACGCCTCTTCGAGGTCCTCGACCGCGTCCAGGTTGGCGCTGACATCGTCGCGGATCGCGGTGTGCGGGCAGGCGCCGGTCTCCACGGCGCGGATGCGCTCGGTGGGCAGGACCCCCGCCGACCGCAGGAAGCGGGCGTCCTCGTCGGTGTAGATGTCGTTGGTGACGACGGCCATGGAGAGTTCGTCGGCGAGCGCCCGGCAGAGGGTCGCCAGGATCGAGCTCTTGCCGGTGCCGACCGGCCCCGCGACCCCGAGGCGCAGGGCCCTCGGCTGGTTCAGCGGTTCGTTGAAGTGCTGGTTGAGGGGCGGCTCCGGCGCGCGGTCGCCGACCGGGTGCGCGTACGGGTACGGGTCCTGGAGCCGGTGCTCGGTCCGGGGGTCGCTCCCGGACGGGCGGGGGGCGTCCCCGGACTGACGGGGGGCGTTGCCGGGCAGGCGGGGGCCGTTGCCGGGCAGGCGGGGGGCGTTCTCAGGCAAGGAAGAGTCTCCGTTCTCGTCGGTCGTGTGCGAGGGCCCACTCCTCGGTGAGCAGGCCCGCCCTTGCGGGCAGTTCGTCCGGTGTCCGTACGGCGAGGGCCTCGGCCACCGCGTCGGCCGCCTCGGGACCGGCGGCGAGGATCCACGCCACCGAGTCGAGCGGATCGCCGGGAAGCAGCTTCAGCGCGGCTGCGGCCACCGTCTGGAGTTCGTCGTAGACGACGCCGTACGCGAGGTCCTCGTCCGGCACGTCGAGCACGGCGCCGAGCGCGCCCAGCGTGATGGGCCGCAGGGGGCGCAGGCTCGGCGTGCACGCCGTGGTGAGCGCCGTGACCGCCGGATGGCCGGGCGCGAGCCTGCGGGCGAGCCGGTGCACGCCCCGGCCGAGCGCCGCCGACGCCGCACGCATCGGCGCCACCGGCGTCCTGGCCGCGAGCGCCCGCTGTACGGGGGCATAGTCCACCGGGTCCTGTCGCGCGGCCCGCAGCGCCAGCACCGCGGCTGCGGCCTCGGTGACGGTGGTGGTGTGCAGCCTGGCCCGCAGGAGCGCCGGGATCCGGTCGCGGGTGAGCCCGGCCGCCACGGCCGGTTCGAGCCCGGCGCTGTAGGTGTACGCGCCGACCGGCAGCCGCCCGTCGGCGAGCAGCAGGGGTGCGAGCCCGGAGGTACGCATCAGAACATGCTGTACCGCTGCGTGAGCGGCAGTTCGGCGGCCGGGGCGGGCTCGACGAGTTCGCCGTCGATCCGGATGGCGAAGGTCTCGGGGTCGACGTCGATCGCCGGGAGCGCGGTGTTGTTGGGCAGATCCGCCTTGGTGAGGTGGCGGGTGGGCCGTACAGCGACCAACTCCCTTTCCAGACCCAGGCGTTCGGCGAGACCGTCGGCCAGGGCCGCCGGGGCGACGAAGCTGACCGAGAGGTGCGGGGCGGCACCGGCCGCCGCCGTGGGGCGGAGCAGGACCGGCTGGGTGGTGGGGATCGCCGCGTTGGCGTCGCCGAGTGGCGCGCTGACCACCATGCCGCCCTTGAGCACGGCGGCGGGTCTGATCCCGAAGAACGCCGGGTCCCAGAGCACCAGGTCGGCGAGTTTGCCGGGCTCGACGGAGCCGACCACATGGTCGATGCCGTGGGCGACGGCCGGGCAGATCGTGTACTTGGCGATATAGCGACGGGCCCGCTCGTTGTCCGCGGGAAGCTCCGTGCTGCGGTCCCCGAAGCGCTGCTTCATGGTGTGCGCGACCTGCCAGGTGCGGCAGATGACCTCTCCGATCCGGCCCATGGCCTGGGCGTCGGACGAGGTGATGGAGAGCGCGCCGATGTCGTGCAGGACGTCCTCGGCCGCGATGGTCGACGCACGGATACGGGACTCCGCGAACGCCAGGTCCTCGGGCACCCGGGGGTTGAGGTGGTGGCAGACCATCAGCATGTCGAGATGCTCGGCGACGGTGTTCACGGTGTGCGGGAGCGTCGGATTGGTGGACGCGGGAAGTACGTGGGGGTGCGAGGCGACCGTGATGATGTCGGGGGCGTGGCCGCCGCCCGCGCCCTCGGCGTGGAAGACATGGATGCCGCGTCCGCCGATGGCGGCCAGGGTGCTCTCGACGTAACCGGCCTCGTTGAGGCTGTCGCCGTGCAGCGCGACCTGGAGTCCGTAGGTGTCGGCCGCGCGCAGGGCGGCGTCGATGGCGGCGGGCGTGGCGCCCCAGTCCTCGTGGACCTTGTAGCCGCCGGCACCGCCGAGCGCGGCCTCGCGCAGGGAGTCGTCGCCGACGGTGGAGCCCTTGCCGAACAGCATGACGTTGAGTGGCACCCGGTCCAGGGAGCGGTGCATCATCGCGAGGTTCCAGGCGCCGGGGGTGACGGTGGTCGCCTTGGACCCCTCACTGGCCCCGGTGCCGCCGCCGATCACGGTGGTGGTGCCGGTGGCGAGCGCCTCGTGGAGGGTCTCCGGCATCAGGAAGTGGACATGGGTGTCGATGGCGCCCGCGGTCAGGATGCGCCCCTCGCCGGACACCACATCGGTGCCGGGGCCGATCACCAGGCCGGGGTGGACCCCCTCGCTCATATCCGGATTGCCGGACCGGCCGAGCGCGACGATACGGCCCGCGCGGATGCCGACGTCCGCCTTGACGACGCCCCAGTGGTCGAGCACCACGGCATTGGTGATGACCAGGTCGAGAGCGCCCTCGGCGCGGGAGGCGGTGGCCTGGGCCATGGACTCGCGGATGGACTTGCCGCCGCCGAAGACCGCTTCGTCGCCGCCGAAGCAGTGGTCCTCCTCGACCTCGATCCAGAGGTCGGTGTCGGCGAGGCGGATCCGGTCCCCGGTGGTGGGTCCGTAGAGCGCCGCGTAGGCGGCGCGGGTCATCCGGGCCATCTCAGCCTTCCTCCGTCCGTGCGGGTGCTCCGGGCGCGGGCGGCGCGGTGGGCGCCGGGGGCACGGTGGGTTTCGGCGGCGCGGTGGGTTTCGGCGGCGCGGTGGGTGCCTCGCATGTCCGGTGGCGGGCGCCAGGCAGTACGAGGCCGGGGACCGCCCGCCGTCCGCTGAGCTCGACCAGCGTCACCTCGGCGCCGACGCCGGGCTCGAAGCGCAGCGAGGTGCCGGACGGAATATCGAGTCTGAATCCCTCGGCCGCAGCCCGGTCGAAAGAAAGGAATGAATTCGTGTCGGCGAAATGAAAATGCGAGCCGATCTGAATGGGACGGTCGCCGTCATTCACCACGGAGAGGCGCAATTGCATCAGGTCTTCATTGATTTCGAGTACACCGGGACCGGTGCGGATCTCGCCGGGAATCACGGGATCGGCGCGGTGATCGTGACGAGCTTGCGCCCGTCCGGGAACGTCGCCTCGACCTGGACGTCCTGCAGCATCTCCGGTACGCCTTCGAGCACGTCAGCGCGGGTCAGGACGGACCTGCCCGCCGCCATGAGCTCGGCGACACGGGCGCCTTCACGGGCTCGTTCCATCGCCCAGCAGGCGAGCAGCGCAACCGCCTCGGGGTAGTTCAGACGTACACCGCGTTCACGCCGGTCACGGGCGACCATTCCTGCGACGCTCAGCAGCAATTTCTCCGTGTCGGACGGAGTGAGAAGCATGGGGAACCTCCATGGCGGCAGCCCCCGGAATTCCCGGAATCGCCACAGCCACATCCCTCTTATAAACCCGCCGAAGGCACTGTGGCAACTTTCGGCGCACTATAAAAAGTCCCCTTCTGGGGTTATGACCCACTAAATACGGGCAAACGGTACAAAATCTCTCCCGCATTCAGCCCTTCGTCGCACCGGATCCGGCCGCGGATCCGAGCACCCGGGCGGTGAAGGCCGCCAGCTGGGAGCGCATCCGTTCACGACCTGTCCGCTCCTGGCCGACGAGGTGTTCCACGAGGTCGGCACGGACGGCGGCGAGCAGCGCGTGCGCCGTGAAGTCGCTGTCGCCGGCAAGCCCGGGGATCTCCTCCAGCGCACCGCGCAGCAGCCCGTGCCACCACTCGTAGTGCTCTGCCCGGTAAGGTCCGGCGCCACCGCCCCCCGTACCCTCCAGGGCCAGCGCGAGGTGGCGGTTGTCGAGCTTGAAGCAGAGCAGGGCGTCGAGCAGGGCCGGTACGCGCAGCAGTGGCGGAGCGGCCGGCCCCAGAGGCGGCGGGCCCTCATCGGCCGCGCTCCTGACCGGTTCGAGCCGCGCTCCGTACAGCGCGCGGATCAGACCGGTGCGGTCACCGAAGGCACGGAAGAGCGTCGCCTTGCCCACCCCGGCCGCCGCCGCGATATCGGCCATCGTGACGGCGTCGGGGCTCTCACAGCGGGCGAAGAGGTCATCGGCCGCCGCGAAGGCCGCCGCACGGTTGCGGGCCGCGTCCTTGCGTGGCTTGCGGTCGGGCATACGTGACCTCCAGTTGCGAAGCGGACCAGCGGTCCGTATCTTCGAGCGAAACGGACCCTGGGTCCGCATCGTACGGGACGGAGCACCCATGACCACGGACACGGCGCCGGCGGACCTGTACCGCCACGGCCTGCGACTGCTGCTGGACAAGGACATCGAAGGCTGGGTCGGCCTCTGGGACGAGAACGGCGTCTTCGAGTTCCCCTTCGCACCTGACGGCTGGCCCCGGCGGCTGGAGGGCAGGGCGGCGATCGCCGACTACATGCGCGGCTACCCCGGCCACATCGACCTCCACGACTTCCCCTCCGTCGAGATCCACCGGACCACCTCCCCGCGGACCATCGTGACCGAGATGCGCGGGGTGGGGCGGCTGGTGCGGACCGGCAGCCCCTTCGACATGACCTATATCGCCGTGGTGACCTTCGACAACGGCCTCATCACCCACTACCGCGACTACTGGAACCCGCTCACCATCCTCCGGGACACGGCGGCCGACTTCACCGGGAGCCACTGATGGCAGCATCCGGCACCACCCCCGGCGCCGTCCTCGTCACCGGCGCGACCGGCACCACCGGCAGCCGGGTCACCGCCCGGCTCGCGGCGGCCGGGCACCGGGTCAGGGCGGCCGGCCGCCACGGCACCCCCGTGGAGGGCGCCGAGGCCGTCCGCTTCGAGTGGAACGACCCCGCGACCCACGCCGAGGCCCTGACCGGCGCCGACCGGGTCTACCTGGTCCCACCGCCCGGAGCGCCGGACCCGGCGGCCGTCATGCTGCCCTTCCTGCGGCGGGCCCGTACGGCAGGTGTGCGGCGTGCGGTACTGCTCAGCTCATCGGCGATCCCCGCGGGCGGCCCCGGCGTCGGCCAGGTGCACCGGGCCCTGCCGGAACTGTTCGACGAGTGGGCCGTGCTGCGCCCCTCGTGGTTCATGCAGAACTTCACCGGCGACCACGTCCACGCCCGGAGCATCCGGGACCGCGGGATCATCGAGACCGCGACCGGCGAGGGCCGCGTCGCGTTCGTGGACGCGGACGACATCGCCGCCGTCGCCGTACACGCGCTGACCGACGCCGAGGCACCCGACACCGACCTGGTCATCACGGGCCCCGAGGCGCTGAGCCACCGTGAGGTCGCCGCCCTCCTCACCGGGATCACCGGCCGCCCCGTCACCCACCGGCAGCTGAGCCACGGCGAACTGCGGCAACGGCTCGCCTCCGTCGTACCCGAGGCATTCGCCGCACTCCTCGCCGACCTGGACCGGGCCATCGCCGCCGGAGCCGAGGACCGCACCACGGACACCGTCCAGCGGCTCACCGGCCGCCCGCCGCGCGACTTCCGTACCTTCGCGGAGCGCGCGACGGCCTGACGCGGTACACAGGTACGGGTACGGGTCACGGGTCCAGGCCCCCGGTCGCGCCAGGGCCCCGGGCACGGCCGCGGCGCCGGAGCACCGTCGCAGCGCCGGAGCCCAGCCGCAGCGCCGAAGCACGGCCGCCCCCGGCGGAAGACCCGTCCGGCGCCGAGCACCCTCAGGAGGGCGTACGCGCCGCTGCCACCAGCAGCCTGGCGGTGTCCTCCGTGCAGAGCTGGAGCGCGCCGCCGACCGTCGCGAGCACCTCACGCTCGGCGGGGCTGTACGGTCCGTCGGCGAGGGCGATCCGGGCGCCCTGCAGCAGGATCGACTCCCGGCCGACCGGGGCGAGATGGGGCGCCAGCGGCTGGAGCGACTCGTGCAGCTCGATGGTGAGCGCGGCCCCGCACGGCTCGGCGTCGGTGACGAAGCGGCCGGTGTCCGCGGCGAGCGCGTCGACCAGGGCGGTCAGCTGCTCCTCGGTGCACTCGTCGAATCCGGCGGCCCGGACCGTGGAGACGGCGGTCTCGACCACCGCGTGGGAGCCGGTGCCGCCGGCGGTGAGGACGGCGAGCGTCACGGTGTGAACGGCGTCGCGCAGCATCGCCGAGAAGCGTGTCGTGGTGGGGCGGTCGAGGGTGTCGGTGGAGAACTGCGTCCAGCAGGCGGAGCATTCGACCACCGGGCCGGTGCGGCCACGCGAGAGGAGCGGCACTCCGAGCACGGTCAGCCGCCTGCGGCCGTTCAGACGGCGGTAGTTGCGGTCCCCGCCGCAGTCCGCGCAGAAGAACTCGCCGTCGCCGACCGTGTCCCAGGAGGTGCGCACGGACCAGACGATCGACTTCCTGCCGCCGCGTCCACGGATTGACAGCACGGCTCACCTCCGTAACACCGGCAACGCTCCGTTGCGTTGCGCTCCACCACGCCCGTGTCCCCCGGTTGTTCCGTCGGACACAGGGCCGTCATGTGGACGTGATGTTAGCCACATCGATGATGTGCCGTCAGCACCCTGACGGGAGATGGCTTGGTCCCGCCCCTCGCCGTGCACGGCCGGGAGCCGTGAATGATGAGGTCAAATGGGGTCCGCGTGGACCGGAGGCCCGAAATTTCGCAAGCGGGGCCGTACCCGTAAGAACACCTCGGGTACGGCCCCGGCCGTGCGGGGGACGCGCTGCGTCAGCGGGCGGCCCGGTTGACCGCCGAGACGACCGCCTTCAGCGAGGCCCGGGTGGTGTTGGCGTCGATACCGATGCCCCACATGACCTTGCCGTCGATCGCGCACTCGATGTACGAGGCGGCCAGCGCGCTCGCACCCTCGCTCATCGTGTGCTCCTGGTAGTCCAGCAGCCGGGCGTCCACACCGGTCTCGGACAGCGCGGCGAAGAAGGCCGAGATCGGACCGTTGCCGGTGCCCGACAGCGCTGTCTCGACGCCGTCCACGACGGCCTCGACGGTCAGCGTGTCCCGGCCGTCGGTGTCCGTGGTGGTCTGGCCGGAACGCAGCTGGATCCGGCCCCAGCGGGCGTCGTCGTCGGCGGAGCTGGGCAGGTACTCGTCCTGGAAGATCGCCCAGATGTCCTTCGGTGTGACCTCGCCGCCCTCGGCGTCGGTCTTCGTCTGGATGATCTTCGAGAACTCGATCTGCATCCGGCGCGGCAGGTCCAGCTTGTGCTCGTTCTTCAGGACGTACGCGATACCGCCCTTGCCGGACTGCGAGTTGACCCGGATCACGGCCTCGTACGAGCGGCCGACGTCCTTGGGGTCGATCGGCAGATAGGGGACGGCCCACTCGATGTCGTCGACCGTCTTGCCCTGCGCGGCCGCCTCGGCCTCCATCGCGTCGAAGCCCTTCTTGATGGCGTCCTGGTGGGAGCCGGAGAAGGAGGTGTAGACCAGGTCGCCCGCATAGGGGTGGCGCGGGTGGATCTCCATCTGGTTGCAGTACTCGGCGGTGCGGCGCACCTCGTCGATCTGCGAGAAGTCGATCTGCGGGTCGACGCCCTGGCTGAACAGGTTCATGCCCAGCGTCACCAGGTCGACGTTGCCGGTGCGCTCGCCCTGCCCGAACAGACAGCCCTCGATACGGTCGGCGCCCGCCATGATGGCCAGTTCGGCGGCGGCGACGGCGGTGCCGCGGTCGTTGTGCGGGTGCACCGACAGGCATACGTACGCACGCCGCGACAGGTTCCGCGACATCCACTCGAAGCGGTCGGCGTGCGTGGACGGCGTCGAACGCTCCACGGTGGCGGGCAGGTTGAGGATGATCTCGCGTCCGGCCTCGGGCTGCCAGACGTCCATGACCGCCTCGCAGACCTCCAGGGCGAAGTCCAGCTCGGTGTCGGTGAAGATCTCCGGGCTGTACTGGTAGCCGAAGGTCGTCTCCGGGCCCAGGATCTTCTCGGCGTACTCCATCACCAGGCGGGTGCCGTCCACGGCGATCTGCTTGATGTCCTCCTTGGAGCCGCGGAAGACGACCCGGCGGAAGGTCGGGGCGGTGGCGTTGTACAGATGCACGGTCGCGCGGCGGGCGCCGCGCAGCGACTCGACGGTGCGCTCGATCAGGTCCTCACGGGCCTGGGTCAGGACGGAGATGGTCACGTCCTCGGGGATCGCGCCCTCTTCCTCGATGATCGAGCGTACGAAGTTGAAGTCGGTGTCGCCCGATGCGGGGAAGCCGACCTCGATCTCCTTGTAGCCCATCTTCACCAGCAGGTCGAACATCTCGCGCTTGCGCGCCGGTGACATGGGGTCGATCAGCGCCTGGTTGCCGTCGCGCAGATCGGTGGAGAGCCAGCGGGGGGCCCGCGTGATGCGGTTGTCGGGCCAGCTGCGGTCGGGGATCTCGACGGCCTCGTACGGGCCGTACTTGTGCACCGGCATTCCGGACGGCTTCTGCATCCGGGTGGCGTTGGTGATCGGCGTGGGGTGCGACATCTGCGTGGGGCTCCTCGGGATCCGGCGGGGGAAGGCCGACTGTGCCGCTGCAGCACCAGACTCCGCGGGGAGGGGGTCGGCCTACGACTACAGGCCCTCGCCGCGGCAGCTAAGGAGAAGCAGCCCGAAACGCATGATGTTCCGCAGCCTAGCCCAGCGGCGCCGGGAACGCCGCTTCCGTATCAGTATGCGGACCGGCGGATGCCTGGGGCGAACCCGGCCCGGTGGGGGGGGGGGGGGCGGCCGCCCCCGCCCCCCCCGCGGGCCCCCCCCCCCGCCCGCGCGAATGTGGCAGAGAGCGGAACCCC
>NZ_JBHYWP010000028.1:53462-54948 GCF_042751845.1 Streptomyces sp. NPDC059398
GCCGGGGCCCGGCCCCGGCACCGCACGGCTCGCAGCCGCCCCAGGGACCGACACTGTGTCCAACGTCGCATCCCGCCGGACCGGGGCAAGGTCCGAACCAGACCGGCCGGTTCCAGAAGTCACTCTTTCTCGTCAATAACCGTCGCAACCAGTGACAAGTCACTTACGCAGTGCCACCTTCGAAGACATGACTGACACGCCTGAGTTGACCGGTCCGACCGCTCGCCCCGTCCTCTGCACGATCATTCCGCCGCACATCCTCTCCAAGCTCGCCGACGCCGACGACCCGGAGCTCTCCGAGCCCGCCCGCCGCACCCTCGAAGCGGACGACTCGCACCGGGGCAGGCGCCGGACGGCCACGGCCGCCGCCGTGCGCGACGCGGGCGGTGCCTCCGGGCCCGCCGACCCGGCGGACAAGAAGCCGAAGCGCACCATCTACGACGCGGGTCACGGCACCCAGCTGCCCGGCACCGAGGTCCGCGCGGAGGGAGCGCAGCCGGGCAAGGACGCGACGGTCAACCGGGCGTACGCGGGCCTCGGCGCCACCTTCGACCTGTACCTCAAGGCGTACGGGCGGTACTCGATCGACGGCAAGGGGCTGGCGCTCAACGCGAGCGTCCACTACGACCGGAAGTACAACAACGCCTTCTGGGACGGCAGTCAGATGGTCTTCGGCGACGGAGACGGGAAGATCTTCCTCGACTTCACCATCCCGGTGGACGTCATCGGCCACGAACTCACCCACGGCGTCACGCAGTACACCGCGAACCTGGCGTACTCCGGCCAGTCCGGCGCGCTCAACGAGTCGGTCTCGGACGTCTTCGGCTCGCTCATCAAGCAGTACGCCCTGGGCCAGACCGCCGACCAGGCCGACTGGCTGATCGGCGCCGGCCTCCTCGCCCCGCATGTCTCGGGGGTCGCCCTGCGCTCGATGAAGGCACCGGGCACCGCGTACGACGACGATGTGCTCGGCAAGGACCCGCAGCCCGCGACGATGAAGGGTTACGTCAGGACCACCGACGACAACGGCGGCGTCCATCTCAACTCCGGCATCCCCAACCACGCCTTCTATCTGCTGGCGGACGCCCTGGGCGGAAAGGCGTGGGAGCGGGCCGGCCAGATCTGGTACGACACCCTGACCGGCGGCGAGCTGGCGAAGGACGCAAGCTTCGCGGACTTCGCGCGGCTGACGGTCGCGGCCGCCAGGGCCCGCTTCGGCAGCGGCGACGAGCAGGAGGCGGTGACCAAGGCCTGGTCCACCGTCGGCGTCCCGACAGGCGCGTGAGCCGGTGTACCGGCGGGCGCGTAAACGGCTGACAGGGGGTAGACACGTCCCATGCGTATCCAGGTAAGGCGCACGGGAGGCTTCGCCGGTATCGAGCGCCGGGGGGGCGGGGGGCGGCGAGCCCCACCCCCCCCCGCCGGCGGACTCACACTCGCTCACAGATAGGCGGTGGCACCCACACACCCACACCCCCCCCCCCCC
>NZ_JBHYWP010000028.1:54958-72681 GCF_042751845.1 Streptomyces sp. NPDC059398
GGGGCGCCGCCACGCGGGTGGGCGGCGACCCGCCGCGAGATGTGACACCGTTGGCGGCGCGGGGGGGCGGGCGCAGTGTCGCCCGGGGGGGGGTGTCCCCCCCCCCCCCCCCCCGGCCCGATGCGGCTGACTGGCACGAGCTGGCCGAAGAGGCGGTGACCACAGGCCACGACGCACCGCCCCAGGGAGTGCCGGACGGGTTCAACTACCGCATCACGGTGGACGACCGGACGGTGTACTGCACGGACCCACGGCTGAGCGAGGCCCAGCGGACGCTGATCGCGCGGGTACTGAAAGAGGGTGCGTGAACGGCGTGAACGTTATACCCGGATGACGCGGTCACCACGGCAGGCGTCGACCGGGTAGGTGTTCCGGGCCGGATTCCGGTCGGCTCAGGCCCCGGCCCGGTGACTCAGAACCCGAGCTTCCGCAGCTGCTTCGGGTCCCGCTGCCAGTCCTTGGCCACCTTCACATGCAGGTCGAGGAAGACCGGCGTGCCCAGCAGTGCCTCGATCTGCTTGCGGGACTTCATTCCGACGTCCTTCAGCCGCGCGCCCTTGGGCCCGATGATGATGCCCTTCTGGCTCGGCCGCTCGATGTACACATTCGCGTGGATGTCGAGCAGCGGTTTGTCCGCGGGGCGGTTCTCGCGGGGCAGCATCTCCTCGACGACGACGGCGATGGAGTGCGGCAGCTCGTCCCGTACGCCCTCCAGCGCGGCCTCCCGGATCAGCTCCGCGACCATCACCATCTCGGGCTCGTCCGTCAGATCGCCCTCCGGGTACAGCGGGGGGCTCAGCGGGAGCAGCGGGGCGATCAGGTCGGCGAGGAGCGAGACCTGCTGGTCGCCGACGGCGGAGACGGGGATGATCTCGGCCCATTCGAAGCCGAGTTCCGCGGCGAGCTGGTCGATGGCGATGAGCTGCTCGGCCAGCTGCTTGCCGTCGACCAGGTCGGTCTTGGTGACCACGGCGATCTTCGGGGTCTTCTTGATCCCGGCGAGTTCCTTGGCGATGAACTTGTCGCCGGGGCCGAGCTTCTGGTCGGCGGGGACGCAGAAGCCGATGACGTCGACCTCGGCCCAGGTGGTCCGTACGACGTCGTTGAGCCGCTCGCCCAGCAGCGTGCGGGGCTTGTGGAGCCCGGGGGTGTCCACCAGGATCAGCTGGGCGTCGGGGCGGTGCACGATGCCACGCACGGTGTGGCGGGTGGTCTGCGGCCGGCTGGAGGTGATGGCCACCTTCTTGCCGACGAGAGCGTTCGTGAGAGTGGACTTGCCCGCGTTGGGGCGGCCGACGAAGCAGGCGAAACCAGCCCGGTGGGTGGCTTCGGATGACTGGGTGTGAACGCTCATGGCGCCCATTCTCCCCGATCGGCCGGTGAGCGCCGACCAGGTGGCCCCGCGGTGAGTTCCCGGTAACCGTCCCGCGACACGAAATACGGACGAAACACGGGTGCAGTCGCCCGGAAACCCTGAGGCGGGAACCTCTACCGGAACGTAACCGGAGAGGTGACCCCTTGTGACGCATGCGACGCCTGCGACACCCCTGCCACCACTGAGCACCCTGGCCGCCGGTATCGACACCGGCGACACGGCCTGGCTGCTCGCCGCGACCGCGCTGGTGCTGCTGATGACGCCCGGTCTCGCGCTCTTCTACGGCGGGATGGTCCGCACCAAAAGCGTGCTGAACATGCTGATGATGAGCTTTGTATCGATCGCGCTCGTCACCGTGGTCTGGCTGGTCGCGGGCTACTCGCTGGTCTACGGCCCGGACACGCTCGGCGGCCTGATCGGCGGGCTCGGCCACGCCGGAATGGCCGGAATCGGGCCGGGCAGCGTGCGGGGCTCCGTGCCGACGCTGCTCTTCGCCACCTTCCAGCTCACTTTCGCGATCATCACGGCCGCTCTGGTCAGCGGGGCCATCGCGGACCGGGCGAAGTTCGGCGCGTGGCTGGTCTTCGTGCCGGTGTGGGCGCTGCTCGTATACGTCCCGGTGGCGCACTGGGTGTGGGGGCCCGGGGGCTGGATCCTCAGCGATCTCAAGGCGCTGGACTTCGCGGGCGGGATGCCGGTCGAGATCGTCTCGGGCGCTTCGGGGCTCGCGCTCTGTCTGGTGCTCGGGCCGCGGCTCGGCTTCAAGAAGGACTCGATGCGCCCGCACAACCTGCCGATGGTGGTGATGGGTGCGGGGCTGCTCTGGTTCGGCTGGTTCGGCTTCAACGCGGGCTCCGCGCTCGGCGCCAACGGGCTGGCGGCCGCCGCCTTCCTGAACACACTCGCCGCGGGCTGCACCGGTCTGCTCGGCTGGCTCTTCGTCGAACAGAAGCGGGACGGCCACCCGACCACCCTTGGCGCGGCATCCGGGGCGGTGGCCGGGCTGGTCGCCATCACCCCCTCCTGCGGTGCGGTCGGCCTGATCGGGGCGCTGGCCGTCGGACTCGCGGCCGGGGTGCTCTGCTCGTACGCGGTCAGCTGGAAGTTCCGGCTGAACTACGACGACTCGCTGGATGTCGTCGGGGTGCACCTGGTGGGCGGGATCGTCGGGACACTGCTGATCGGGCTGTTCGCGACCTCGGGGATGACGGGCGGCGCGCGCGGGCTGCTGTACGGCGGCGGGTTCGCCCAGCTGGGCCGGCAGAGCGCCGGTGTGCTGGCGGTCGCGGTGTACGCGTTCGCCGTGACGTACGGCATCGGCAAGGCCATCGACCGGCTGACCGGCTTCCGGGCCGACGAGGAGCACGAGCAGCAGGGCCTCGATCTGACGGTGCACGCGGAGAGCGCCTACGATCACGGCGTGCTGGGCCACGGAGCCCCGCTCTCCGCCTCCGCCCTGCAGAAGGCCAAGCCATGAAGCTGATCACCGCGGTCGTCAAGCCGCACAAGCTCGACGACGTCAAGACGGCCCTCCAGGAACTCGGGGTCAACGGCCTGACGGTCACCGAGGCGAGCGGATACGGCAGACAGCGCGGCCACACCGAGGTCTACCGGGGCGCCGAGTACCGCATCGACCTCGTCCCCAAGGTCCGGATCGAGGTGGTCGTGGACGACGCGGAGAGCGAGGCGGTCATCGACGCGGTGGTACGGGCCGCCCACACCGGCAAGATCGGTGACGGCAAGGTCTGGGCCGTGCCGGTGGAGACGGTCGTACGCGTCAGGACGGACGAGCGCGGCCCGGACGCGCTCTGAACTCTCGCAGTCGCTGCCGAAGCCCCCCTTACTGGCCTGTCAACGCCCCTGCTGTTAGGGGCCATTGACCCCCGTCAACCCGCCGCGACCGTCGTCCGCAGTGCGCCGTCCGGGCCCGCCAGCAGGACCGGCGTCCCGGCTCCGCCCAGGTCCCGTACGGCCGCACGGTCCTCGTCGGGCACCTCTCCCGCCGCGCTGACCACCGCGGCGGCCTCCAGCGACCGCGCCCCGCTCGCCACCGCCATCGCGACGGCGGTCCGCAGCGCCGAGAGTTTCAGCGAGTCCAGCTCGACGGTGCCCGCCACATACGTACGCCCGGTCTCGTCCCGTACGGCCGCGCCCTCGGAGACCCCGTTACGGGCCCGAGCGCTGCGCGCCAGCGTGATGATCTTGCGGTCCTCGGCATCCGGGACCGGAACCCCGGCCGCCGTACCGTCCGTACCCATGCCCGTACCGGAGCCCGTACCCGTGCCGGTGCCCGTACCGCTGTCTGCGCTGCGTGCTGCGTCGTCGCTCATGGGCAGAGCATAAAGAGCCGGGGCGGGTCAGTTGGCGACCGGGTACATCGAGCCCCTGCGGCCCTCCGGAGACGCCAGCCACTGGAGCTTGGCCTCCGTCCCCGTGTCGGGCAGCGGGGTGTGCAGCACGATCGCCAGATCGGGCCGGGCCGGAACCCTCAGCTGGGTGGACTCGACGAAGAGCGTGCCGACCACCGGATGCTCAAGCTCCTTGCTGATCTGCCCGCCCGGCGCGATGTCACGGCGCTCCCACAGCTCGGCGAACTCGGGGCTCTGCTCCTTCGCCTCGGTGACCACCGCCTGGAAACCGTCGTCGTCGGGGCACTCCGAGCAGGCCGCCCGGAACTGCGCGACCACCTGGTGCGCGACCGACTCCCACCGCTTGGCGCGGGCCCGGTAGACGGGGTCGGTGAAGAACGCGATCAGACAGTTCTGCACGAGGCCGGGCCGCATGGCCAGCGTCATCGCGGCGGCGTCGTTGTACATGATCGTGTTCCAGTAGCGGTCCATGATGTGCGCCGGGAAGGGCATCCAGGCGTCGATCAGCCGTCTGAGCCCGTCGCACATGTCGACATGGGACGGATCGACCTCCTGCGGCGGCGGGTTGAGCCCGGCCAGCACATAGAGATGGCGGCGCTCCACACTGCTCAGCTTCAGCACCCGCCCCACCGAGTCCAGGACCTGCGGCGACACCGTGATGTCCCGGCCCTGTTCGAGCCACTGGTACCAGGAGACGCCCACCCCCGCCAGGACGGCGACCTCCTCGCGGCGCAGCCCCGGGGTACGCCGCCGGCCACCGCCGTCGGGCAGGCCCGCCTCCGCCGGAGTGATCCTGGCCCGCCGGCTCATCAGGAACTCCCGCAGCTCACTGAGGCGGTGCGCCTTGGTGCCCGGCCTCGGCCCGGCAACGCCACGATCCGCCCCGCGCCCGGCCGGATCCGCCCCGCTCTCCATCGGACTCGACACGCCATCTCCCCCTGTCCGGCTGCCTGGTGGTGCGGCCACCAGCATAAGTTCCCGCTCCCCACGATTGTTCCCGCGGCCCGAAGCTCGGTCCATGGCGATCGACACCTCACCCACACTCACCCCGAGCCCCGCCCCGCCTGCCGCAGACCGGCTGTCCGGCCGGGCCAGGCTCGTCCTCCTCGTCCTGTGCGCCGCCCAGTTCATGGTGGCCCTCGACTTCTCCGTACTGAATGTGGCGCTCCCCGCGCTCGGCAGGGACCTGGGCATGAGCCAGGCCGGGCTGCAGTGGGCCGTCACCGCGTTCGCACTGCCCTCCGGCGGCTTTCTGCTGCTCTTCGGCCGGATAGCCGACCTGTTCGGCCGGCGCCGGCTCTTCCTCACCGGGCTCACCGTCTTCGGCGCGGCCTCGCTGATCGCGACCTTCGCCTGGAACCAGGAGGTCTTCCTCACCGGGCGGGCCCTCCAGGGCCTGGGCGCCGCCGTCATCGTGCCGACCGGGATGTCCCTGCTGACCACCACCTTCCCCGAGGGCCCGCAGCGCGACCGGGCGCTGGGCATCAGCGGCACCCTGCTCTCGCTCGGCTTCACCGTCGGGATGGTGCTGGGCGGTGTCATGACGGACACCCTGGGCTGGCGCTCGACCATGGGACTGCTGGGCGGCGCCGCGGTGGTGGTGCTCGCCCTGGCACCGGGGCTGCTCACCGAGTCGCGCCACCCCGAGCGCCCCCGGCTCGACATCCCCGGCGCGGTCACCGTCACCGGCGGGCTGCTCGCGGTGATCTACGCCCTGTCCACGGCGGCCCAGCACGGTTTCGGCCACACCGACGTCCTGGTGTCGCTGGTCCTGGGTCTCGCGCTGCTGGCCGGCTTCGTGGTGGTCGAATCCCGCGCCGCCGCCCCGCTGGTGTCCCTACCGATGCTGCGGCGGCCCACCGTGGCCTGGGGCAACCTGGGCGGGCTCGTCACCTTCTCGATGATGTCGACGGTGGTCTTCGTCCTGACCCTGTACCTCCAGGAGGTCCTGCACCTGTCCAGCTTCAGGACCGGGCTGGTCTTCGGCGTCCAGGGACTGGCGTCGGTGGCCGCCGGGATGGCCGCACCGAAGGTCATCGGCCGGCTCGGCGCCCGCCGGGTGCTGGTCGGTTCGCTGCTCGCCCAGGGCCTGTTCATCGCCACGATGCTGGGGCTCGGCGCACATGCGGGGGTCTGGCTGGCCACGGTCGCCGTCTCGGTGGCCAGCATGGCGCACCTGGGCGCGATCATCTCGTACGGGCTGACCGTCACCTCGGGTGTGCCGGACGCCGAACAGGGCCTGGCCACCGGTCTTGTCACCACGACCCAGCAGGTCGGCATCACCGTCGGGATCCCGCTCCTCGGCGTGCTGGCCACCACTCGGACCGACCTCTTCGACGGGGTACGGACCGTGCTGGGCATCGGGGCTGCGATCCTCGTCGGGACCGCGGTGCTGGTGGCGGCCGGGCTGCGCCGGAGCAGCCGTGACCGCGCCCGCGCCCTCTGAGCCGGGCCCGGACAGCGCCTGTCGCGGTCGGGTTCCCGCAGGAGCCGGCGCGATCCGGCTGCCGTCCGGGCAAGTCCGGGCAGGGCTCGCCGCGATCGGGCCGCCGTCCGGTCAGGGCCGGTCGAGCCGGAGGCGCTCCGCCTTCGGCAGACCGGCCACCACCAGGTCGTACGAGTCCTCGATGAGCTCATGGACCAGACGGGCGGGGCAGGGGCCCGACCGTCACCGTGTTCCAGTGGCGCTTGTTGAGATGCCAGCCCGGGACGACCGCCTCGTACTCGGCGCGCAGCCTGACCGCTTCGTCCGGGTCGCACTTGAGGGAGATCTGCAGCGGGTCGCCTTCGAGGTGGCTCAGGGCGAAGACCTTGCCGCACACCTTGAACACCGAGGTCTCCGGACCGAACGGGAACTCCTCGGCCGCGGCGTTGAATTCCAGGCAGAACGCCCTGAGCTCCTGCGGTGTCATCCCGCCGCCTCCTCCATATCGGCCACCGGCTCGGCCAGCACCGTCACGATCTTGTTCCGGCGGCCCGCCGGGGACTCGGCGGTGAGCCGCAGCCGTCTGCCGTCCGGCAGGTCGACGACGGCGGACGCCCCCGCGATCGGCACCCGGCCGAGCGCCTTGGCCAGCAGACCACCGACGGTCTCCACATCCTCGTCGTCGTACCCGCCCAGGCCGTACAGCTCGCCCAGGTCGTCGATGTCCAGACGGGCGGTGACCCGGAAGCGGCCCTCGCCCACCTCCTCGACCTGCGGCAGTTCGCGGTCGTACTCGTCGGTGATCTCGCCGACGATCTCTTCGAGGATGTCCTCGATGGTCACGATGCCGGCCGTGCCGCCGTACTCGTCGATGACGACGGCGACATGGTTGCGGTCCTGCTGCATCTCGCGCAGGAGGTCACCGGCGTTCTTGGTGTCGGGCACGAAGACGGCGGGACGCATCGCCGTGGAGACCAGGTCGGTCTCCGCGTCCCGGCTGATGTGGGTCTTCCTGACCAGGTCCTTGAGGTAGACGATGCCGACGATGTCGTCCTCGTTCTCCCCGGTGACCGGGATCCGCGAGAAGCCCGAGCGCAGCGCAAGCGTGGTGGCCTGACGGACCGTCTTGGAGCGTTCGATGCAGACCAGATCGGTGCGCGGCACCATCACCTCGCGTACCAGGGTGTCGCCCAGCTCGAAGACGGAGTGCACCATCCGGCGCTCGTCGTCCTCGATCAGCGACTCCTGCTCGGCGAGGTCGACCATGGCGCGCAGCTCGGCCTCGGACGCGAACGGGCCCTTGCGGAAACCCTTTCCGGGCGTCAGAGCGTTGCCGATGAGGATCAGCAGCTGCGGCACCGGGCCCATCACCCGGGCGAGCGGCAGCAGCACATACGCGGCCGCGGTCGCCGTGTTCAGCGGGTGCTGGCGGCCGATGGTTCGCGGCGAGACCCCGACGGCCACATAACTCACCAGCACCATCAGGGCGATGGCCACCACCAGCGCCTGCCAGGTCTCGGAGATCTCCTGGAGGCAGACATAGGTGACGAGGACCCCGGAGGCCATCTCGCAGGCGACCCGCACCAGCAGCGCCACATTGAGATAGCGGGTCGGGTCGGTGGCGATCTGCGCCAGCTTCTCGCTGCCGCGCCGCCCCGACCGTACGGCCTCGGCGGCCCGGAAACTCGACGTCCTGGCGATACCCGTCTCGGCACAGGCTGCCAGCCAGGCGACGACGACCAGCGCGACCGCGCCGACGATCAGCTGTGCGGTCATGAGACGGTCGGCGCCGGGGAGGGACCGGTGAGCCCCTTCTCCGTCCGCCAGCCGTCCACGATCGCGGCCTGCAGACCGAACATCTCGGCCTTCTCGTCGGGCTCCTCGTGGTCGTAACCCAGCAGGTGCAGCACCCCGTGGACGGTCAGGAGCTGGAGCTCGTCGTCCATGGAGTGCTGCGTCGGGGCGTCCTCGCCCTGCTGTTTGGCGACCTCGGGGCAGAGCACGATGTCACCGAGGAGCCCCTGCGGGGGCTCCTCCTCGTCCTTGGCCGGCGGACGCAGCTCGTCCATCGGGAAGGACATGACATCCGTGGGACCCGGCAGATCCATCCACTGGATGTGCAGCTGCTCCATGGCCTCGGTGTCCACCACGATCACGGACAGCTCGGAGAGCGGGTGGATCCGCATCCGGGTGAGGGCGTAACGGGCGATGTCGAGGATCGCCTGCTCGTCGACCTCGGTTCCGGACTCGTTGTTGACGTCGATCGACATGGGGCCTGCTGACTCTTTCGGTCTGTTCCTACAGCCGTTTCTGGCTGTCGTGCTTCTCGTACGCGTCGACGATACGGCCGACGAGCTTGTGCCGGACGACATCCTCCGTGCCGAGCCGCGAGAAGTGCACGTCGTCGATGCCCTCCAGGATGTCCTGCACCTGACGCAGCCCGCTCTTGGTGCCGCTCGGCAGGTCGACCTGGGTGACGTCACCGGTGACGACGATCTTCGAGTCGAAGCCGAGGCGGGTGAGGAACATCTTCATCTGCTCGGCGCTGGTGTTCTGCGCCTCGTCGAGGATGATGAAGGCGTCATTCAGAGTCCGGCCACGCATATAAGCCAGCGGCGCCACCTCGATCGTGCCCGCCGCCATCAGCCGCGGGATCGAGTCCGGGTCGAGCATGTCGTGGAGCGCGTCGTACAGCGGGCGCAGATACGGGTCGATCTTGTCGAAGAGCGTGCCGGGCAGGAAGCCGAGCCGTTCGCCCGCCTCGACCGCGGGCCGGGTCAGGATGATCCGGCTGACCTGCTTGGACTGCAGGGCCTGGACCGCCTTGGCCATGGCGAGATACGTCTTGCCGGTGCCCGCGGGGCCGATGCCGAAGACGATGGTGTTCTTGTCGATGGCGTCGACGTAGCGCTTCTGGTTGAGCGTCTTGGGGCGGATCGTACGGCCGCGGCTGGACAGGATGTTCTGGGTGAGGACCTCGGCGGGGGTCTCGCCCCCCGGCTCGCCCTCGCTGTCCCGGAGCATGGCGATCGAGCGTTCCACAGCGTCCTCCGTCATCGGCTGCCCGGTGCGGAGCACCAGCATCATCTCGTCGAACAGGCGCTGGATCAGAGCGACGTCCGCCGCCGCTCCCGTCGCACTGATCTCATTGCCCCGGACGTGGATGTCGGCCGCCGGGAACGCCGTTTCGATCACGCGCAGCAGCGAATCGCCCGATCCGAGCAGCATCACCATGGGGTGTGCGGCCGGGATCGTGATGTGGGCGCGCGCCTGCGGGTTTGTGGGTGTCTGAGTCATGGGCCGGCCCTCGGGCCTGCGCATACCTCCCGTTGCAGGGTTCTCGCTGCTCGACAACCTCTGGAACACCAAGCCTACGACGCCGCACCGACAACGCCATGGTTTTTAAGTGCTGTCCGGGTCCGGTGCACGGAAGGCCGCGGGTGAGGCCGCGCGGAAGGCTACTGGGGCGCCCGGAAGCCGATCGTCGGTACGGCCCTGCGCAGCGGCCAGGACCGGGCGGCCGCGGGCAGCAGTTCCTCAAGGAAGGCGTACCGGCGCAGGGCGGCCCGGTCCTGGCCCCGGCAGGTCCGCACCTGCCGCCACCAGGCGGCGACCTCGGTCCAGCCGGGTGCCGAGAGCGAGCCGCCGAACTCCTGGACCGAGAGCGCGGCCGTGAGGCCCGCGAAGGCCAGCCGGTCGGCCAGCGGCCAGCCCGCGAGGGTCCCGGTGACGAAGCCCGCGACGAAGACGTCGCCCGCGCCCGTCGGGTCCAGCGCCTCGACCGCGATGGCGGGCACCGAAGCGGACTCGCCGGTCGATCCGTCCACGGCGTACGCGCCCTCGGCCCCCAGGGTCACGACGGCCAGCGGGACCTTCTCGGCGAGTGCGTGCGCCGCGGCGCGCGGGCAGTCGGTGCGGGTGTAGCGCATCGCCTCCTCGGCGTTGGGCAGGAACGCCTCGCAGTGCTCCAGGTCGGTGAGGCCCGCCAGGTCCCAGCGCCCGGTCTCGTCCCAGCCGACGTCCGCGAAGACCTTGGTGCCGCGGTCGGCGGCGTGCAGCACCCACTCCTCGCGGCTGCCCGGCCCCAGCGAGGCGATGGCGGCGCGGGCGCGCGGCGGGCAGTTCGGGTAGCTGCCTCCCGGCAGGGGGGCCTCGTGGCCGTGCGAGACCATGGTGCGCTCGCCCTCGTACGCCATGGAGACGGTGACCGGGGAGTGCCAGCCGGGCACGGTGTGGGAGCGCGAGAGATCGATCTGCTCGCCCTGTTCCAGGGCGTCCCAGCAGTACTCGCCGTAGTGGTCGTCCCCGAAGGCGGCGGCGAGCGAGGTGCGCAGCCCGAGCCGGGCCAGTGCGGTGGCCATGTTGGCCACTCCGCCGGGGCTCGAACCCATGCCGCGCGCCCAGGACTCGGTGCCGCGGACCGGGGCGCTGTCGAGGCCGGTGAAGATGATGTCCAGGAAGACCGTGCCGGTGAGGAAGACGTCGCAGGCCGGGTCCTGGGGGGCGCGCAGCCCGTCCAGCGGGTCGAGTTTCTGGTTGTCGTGGACCACGCCGCGCTCCCCGGTTGTGCCGTGCGATCGGGCCAGTCTGCCCGATGGCCGGCCCGCTCCTTCGTTACCAGCGTGGCAGATCCGGGCTGGTCCACTCCCGGTACCCGTCGGCCTTGCGCATCGCTGCGGCGTCGTCGCGGTCGCGCATGGTTCCGTCGTCGTCGAGCCAGCGGCGGTGGAGTGCGGCGAGCCGGTCGCGGTCGAGTGTGACGCCGAGGCCGGGGGCGTCGCCGACCGGGAGGCGGCCGTCGCGGAAGACATGGCGGGTGGTGATCACGTCGTCGGTCTGCCACGGGTAGTGGCTGTCGCAGGCGTAGTCCAGGTTGGGGACGGTGGCGGCGACGTGGGTCATGGCGGCGAGGCTGATGCCGAGATGGGTGTTGGAGTGCATGGAGAGCCCGACGCCGAACGCGCGGCAGATCGCGGCCAGTTCGCGGGTGGCGCGCAGTCCGCCCCAGTAGTGGTGGTCGGAGAGGACGACCTGCACGGCGTCGGTGCGGAACGCCTCGCGGATCTCGGGGACCGTGGTGACGCACATATTGGTGGCGAGGGGGACGCCGGTGCCCGCCGACACCTCCGCCATCTCCGCGGTGCCGGTGGCCGGGTCCTCCAGGTATTCGAGTACGTCGGCGAGTTCGGCGGCGACCTTCAGCGAAGTGGCCGGTGTCCAGCCGCCGTTGGGGTCCAGGCGCAGCGGCCGGCCGGGGAACGCCTCGGCGAGCGCCCGTACCGCGGCGATCTCCTCGGCGGGCGGGAAGACCCCGCCCTTGAGCTTGAAGGAGGTGAAGCCGTAATCGTCGGCGAAGCGCCGTGCCTGCGCGACGATGCCGGCCGGGTCGAGCGCCTCGCCCCAGGTGTCGGTCTCGCCCGCGCCGCCGGGGTGCGCTGCCCAGCGGTAGAAGAGATAGGCGCTGTACTCGACGGTGTCCCGCACTTTGCCGCCGAGCAGGGCGTGCACCGGCAGCCCGCGGATCTTGCCGAGTGCGTCCAGGCAGGCGACCTCGAACGCCGAGTAGACGGAGAGCCGCAGCTTGTCGGCGGTCTGCACCCCGCGCAGCCCGCCGACGTCGACGGCGCCGGTCAGCTGCGTCCGGTCGACGCCCACCTGCTGGGCGAGTCCCGCGAGGGTGTTGAGGTCGTGGAGGGCGTGGCCGGGGAGAAGGTCCGCGTAGGGGCGGGCGATGTCCAGGTAGCGGGTGTCGCCGTAGGTCTCGCCGATGCCGGTGACGCCGTCGTCGGTGACGATCTCGACGATGAGGCGCGGGGTGTAGGGCTGGTGCACGCCGTGCACGTTGAGCAGCGGCGGGTCCGCTATGAGCACCGGGGTGAGCCGGACTTCGGCGATGGTCGTGCTGCGCTGGGCCGGTCCGTGCGCGGTCGGGGTCATCGGGTGGCTCCTACGAGGTCGAGTCCGGCGGTCAGCAGGGTGTCCAGGGCTGCGAGGTCCTCGGGTCCGGGGCCGGTCAGCGGTGCGCGTACGGGTCCGACCGGGTGGCCGCGCAGCCGGGCGGCGGCCTTGACCAGCGAGACGGCGTAGCCGGGGACCCGGTCGCGCAGTTCGACGAGCGGGATGTAGAAGCCGCGCAGGAGAGCGTCCAGGCGGGTCCGGTCGTCGGCGTGCAGGGCGGCGAAGAAGGCTCCGGCGATCTCGGGGGCGAAGGCGTGGACGGCGGACGAGTAGGCGGGGACGCCCACGGTGGCGTAGGCGCGGGCCTGGATCTCGGCGGTGGACGCGCCGTTGAAGAAGAGGAAACCGTCGGGGGCGGCGAGGGTCAGCCGCTGGAGCCGGTCGAGGTCGCTGTGGCCGTCCTTGAGCCCGATGACGCCGGGGATCGCGGCGATTCGGCGCAGGGAAGCGGCGCTGAAGGCGACCTGTCCGCGCTGGTAGGCGATGAGGGGCAGCCGGGTGCGGGCGGCGATCTGTTCCAGTTGCGCGACGAGCCCGTCCTGCGGGGCCGCGACGAGATAGTGCGGGAGGACGAGCGCGGCGTCGGCGCCCGCTTCTTCGGCGATCCGGGCGAAGCGGACGGCCTGCGCCCAGCCGTATCCGATGCCCGCGACGACGGGCGTCCGTCCGGCGGCTGCTTCGACGGTGGCGGTGACGACGGCGCGGTACTCGTCCTCGTCCAGCGAGAAGAACTCACCGGTGCCGCAGGCCGGGAAGACCCCGCCGGGGGCCGCGGCCAGCTGGATGTCCAGGGCAGCGCGGTATCCGTCGATGTCGAGCCGGCCGTCGTCGGTGAAGGCGGTCAGCGGGAAGGAGAGGACCCCGCGGGCCATGCCTTCCCGGAGCCGGGCCGCCGCCCGGGCCGCCATCCGGTCCGCCTCAGCGGTCCGCGGGTCCGCCCCGGTGAGCCCTGCTTCCGGTCGCGCAGCGGCGCTGTCCGGCCCTGCCCCTGCCCCCATCATGTCTCCATATGTAGATGGTGTCCATGCATGAAAATGGAGACTAGATACATGGACCGGGGGCGTCAATATGCGGGCACCCCTTCGCCCGCGAGGAGAGTTACCCGCGAAGGGGCGCAAGGGAGCGCACAAAAGCGCGACAGGCATTACAGGTTCACGCCGGGGCGCATTAATTAGCGCTGATACACACCTAATTGCGCCGGTTCACTCCCGATCACACCGGGCCGCACGGGATCGCCGCGACGACACATGAGCCGTAACGGCGCGTGAACTCCAGGCAGGTGGTCGGAATCGCGGCCCGGACGCCATCCAGTGCACCCGACTGATCCGAGGCAAAAAAAACAGGCCGCCGACCGCGCCTGCGTGACTATAAACGGAAAGTGCTATAGATCACAGAGTGGGCACCTTTTCGTTGACTAAGCATGGTTGATCCCTATGTGACCGCACATATGGCCATGCGCTCCCGCCAACGGCACGACGCCCCAACCCCCCACTCTTCTGCCTGGTCACAGGCATATCTCTGTCAGGAACACACCGTGTCTTCGCGCGCATGCGCCACATGGCCGCTCATTGCCGTGTTCACCGCTGGTTACCTCGCCTCGTACCTCCTCCCGACCATCGTCGGACGCCTCGGCTCCGGTCTTGGTCTCTCTCCTGCCGAAGCCGGTGTCGCCGGTTCGGTCCTCCTTCTCTGCTCGGCGTGCGCCGGTCTCTTACTGGCCTCGCACGTCGAGCGCATCGGCCCGCAGCGGGTCGCCCGCGCCGGACTGCTGCTCACCCTCGCCGGATTCGGCGCCGCCGCCACCACCGCGCACCTCCCCCTCGTCATCGTGGGGGCCGCCATCGGCGGCATCGGTTCCGGTACGGCGACCGCGGTGGCCGCAGGCGGTATCGCGGGCCTGCCCGACCCCCACCGGGCCTCGTCCACCGGCCTGCTCACCGTGTCGGCGACAGCCGGCGCCCTCTATCTCGTCCTGCCGCAGATCGGCGGCGGCCACCGGGCGCCGTTCGCCGCGGTCGCCCTGGTCGCCGCCCTCGTCTGGCCGGCGACCGGCCGGCTCGGCAGACCACGCCCGCACCCGCCCGCAACCGGCACCGGCCGCGGCCGGATGCCTCATCCGCGCTCAGGCTCGGTACTGGCCGGCGCCGTGGTCTGCTGGGCCATGGCTCAGAACTCGCTCTGGGGCGTCAGCAGCCGGATCGGCCAGGACCAGGCGGGGCTCTCCGAAGTCGCGGTCGGCGCGATCTTCGCGATCTCGCTCGGCGCCGGTCTCATCGGCGTCGCCGGGGCCGGGGCGCTCGGTTCCCGGCTCGGCAGAGCGGTGCCGATCGGCGGCGGTACGGTGATCATCTCCGCCTGTATCGCGCTGAGTTCATCGGCGAGCGGACTGGTCTCGTTCGCGTCGGGCGAGATCCTCTGGAACACCTTCTACCCGGTGGTCCTGTCGTATCTGATCGGCCTGGCCGCCTCGCTGGACCCGCGCGGCCGGTGGGCCGTGTTTGTCGGCTCGGCGTCGTCGCTCGGCGTGGCCTGCGGCCCGGTCGCCGGCAGTCTGCTCGCCGCGCGGACCGGATTCCCGGTGATGGGTGCGGTGCTGTGCGCCCTGCTCCTGCTGCTCGCGGTCCCACTGACCGGAGTGGCGCTGCACACCGCAGGACATGCGCCGCTGCCCGGCGCGGCCGAAGTCGCGGACGCCCAGGGCGGGGTGGCGGCCCCCGCCGCACAGCCGGGCCCGGCCGGAGTCGCCGCCGAGACCGCCGTGAAGCCGGTACCGCGCCGCAAGTACCGGCTCCCCGGGGGCTTTCAGCCCAGATCGAGGTCGGCGTCGAAGTCGTACGCGTCGACCTCGGCCAAGTAGCGCGCCCTGCGCTCCTCGTCGTGGTCGAGGAAGGCGGCGAGGAAGGAGTTGCGGGCCAGTGTCCGCAGTTCCTCGTGCCCGAGGCCGAGTGCTTCGTGCACGGCGTGGAAGGTGTCGCCCGCGTAGCCCCCGAAGTACGCGGGGTCGTCGGAGTTGACGGTGCAGAGCAGCCCCGCGGCCATCATCCGCGGCAGCGGATGCTGCTCCAGGGTGTCCACGGCCCGCAGCCGTACGTTCGACAGCGGGCAGAGCGTCAGCGGCACCCGCTCCCTGACCAGCCGCTCCACCAGCTCCGGGTCCTCCATCGAGCGCAGCCCGTGGTCGATCCGCTCCACGCCGAGGACGTCCAGGGCCTCCCGCACATAGGTGGCGGGGCCCTCCTCGCCCGCGTGGGCGACCTTGCGCAGCCCCAGCGCGCCGGCCGCCGCGTACACCTCGCGGAACTTCGACGGCGGGTGCCCGACCTCGGCCGAGTCGAGGCCGACCGCCGCGATCCGGTGCAGATACGGCTTGGCCGCCTCCAGGGTGCGCATCGCCGAGTCGGCCGACTCGTCGCGCAGGAAGCACATGATGAGCTGGGTGGAGATGCCGTGCCGCTCCTCGCTGCGCCCGAGCGCCCGGGAGATCCCCTCGACGACGGTCCCGACCGGCACTCCGCGCGCGGAGTGCGCCTGCGGGTCGAAGAAGATCTCCGCATGGCGCACGCCCTGCGCGGCGGCGCGCGCGAGATAGGCGTCGGTCAGCTCCTCGAAGTCCTCCTCGGTGCGCAGCACCGCCATCAGCCCGTAGTACAGGTCGAGGAACGACTGCAGGTCGCTGAAGAGGTACGCCTTGCGCAGCGCCTCGGTGTCCGCGTACGGGAGTTCGACGCCGTTGCGCGCGGCGAGCGCGAAGGCGAGTTCGGGTTCGAGGGTGCCTTCGATGTGGAGGTGGAGTTCGGCCTTGGGGAGGTGGTGCATGGGGACTCGCTCAGCTCGGTGACGGGTGAAGGACGTGGGGACGCAGGAACGCGGGGACAGAGGGGCGGGAGCGGTGGATACGGCGGTCAGGCGGTGGGGTGCCGGGTGGGGACCGGTACGCGCATCAGGTCGTCGGCGACGGTGAGTTCGCCGTCGAAGCCCGCGGCGCGCGCCTGTCTGCCGAACTCCGCGGGGTCGGGGTACCGCTGCGAGAAGTGCGTCAGGACGAGATGCCGTACGCGCGCGTCACGCGCGGTCCGGCCCGCCTGCCCGGCGGTCAGATGGCCGTGGTCGGCCGCCAGCCGGGCGTCCTCGTCCAGGAAGGTCGACTCGATGACCAGCAGATCGCAGCCGTCCGCGAGCCGGCCGACCCCGTCACAGAGCCGGGTGTCCATGACGAAGGCGAACCGCTGGCCCCGCCGCACCTCGCTGACCTGGTCGAGGGTGACCCCGTCGAGCGCGCCGTCCCGCTGGAGCCGTCCGACGTCGGGCCCGGACACCCCGTGCTCGGCGAGCTTCGCCGGGAGCATCCGGCGCCCGTCGGGCTCGGTCAGCCGGTAGCCGTACGACTCGACGGGGTGCGAGAGCCGGACCGCCTCCAGGGTGTACGCATCGGTCCGCGCCAGCACTCCCCCGTCGCCCGTGGCCGGGGCCTGGGCCAGGGAGACGGACTCGCGGTAGGCGGTGGAGTACCGCAGCCGCTCGAAGAAGCGCTGCCCGCTCGCCGGGTAGTGCGCGGTGACCTGGTGCGGGACCTGGTCCAGGTTGATCCGCTGGATCACCCCGGCCAGGCCCAGCGAGTGGTCGCCGTGGAAGTGCGTGACGCAGATCCGGTCGATGTCGTGCGCCGCGACCCCGGCGTGCAGCATCTGGCGCTGGGTCCCCTCGCCGGGGTCGAAGAGGATGCCCTGTCCGTCCCAGCGCAGCAGATAGCCGTTGTGGTTGCGGCGCCGGGTCGGGACCTGGCTGGCGGTGCCGAGCACCACGAGTTCTCGTACGGACAACGGAACTATCCGGGCGGCCAGTTGAGCCCGCGGCCGCCCAGCACATGGGCGTGCGCGTGGAAGACGGTCTGGCCGGCGCCCGATCCGGTGTTGAAGACGATCCGGTACCCCTTCTCGTCGACCTTGTCCCCGGCGGCGACCTCGGCCGCCTCACGCAGCACGTCGGCGGCGATCCCCGGCTCGGCCGCCGCGAGGGAGGCCGCGTCCGGGTAGTGCACCTTGGGGATCACCAGGACGTGCGTGGGTGCCTGCGGGTTTATGTCACGGAAGGCGACGGTGGTGTCGGTCTCCCGGACCACGGTCGCCGGAATGTCCCCCGAGACGATCTTGCAGAACAGGCAGTCGGTCTGTGGCTCTCCCGCCATGCGCTGACTCCTCGGTCGTGGTGTCGGTCGGTGATGATCGTGCAGGTGGCCATGCTAGCGCCGCGGCACTCCGCACCCGCTGCGGTATCGGCGGTGCGGCTGGTCCCGACCGCACCGGGGTCCGCCGCCGCCTGCCCCGGGGCCGTTGCGCGTGGGGCAGTACGCGTGAGGCCGTGCGCCCCGGGACGATGCCGGGGGACGCGTGAAGCCAAGCCCGCGCGGGCCGCACGCATGAGGCCGTACCCGCGCGGGCCGTACGCACGAAGCCGTACCCACCGAGGCCGCGCGCCCCCCCCCCCCGCCCGGCGCGGGCGCCCCCGCCCCCCCCCCTCTGCGGGGGGGGGGCGCGCCCCGCGCGCGCCTCCACGCCGGGAGCGGGCACGGGCGAGGTGTGCAGCACCCGGATCCAGG